>JANXVE010000166.1 GCA_025351825.1 Chamaesiphon sp. 341R_metabat_111
CGTGAAACCAGAGATCGTATTCAGTTGCTGTTTTGAATGTGAGCTTGTCGTTTTGACGATTGTTTCTGCCGATTAGTAGCTCAAATCCGCTGGGAGTTGTTAATGATCGGGGTTTAGTTTCTGCTAGTTCGGCTTTGGCTAGTCTATCGGCATTAGGAAAGTAGCCAGTATCGATTAATTCTTTTTTAATTTCTAGTAGAGTTTGCAGCATTTCGCAGACATCATTTTCACTACCTTCTTGAAGTTGGATCACACTTTCTTCGACTTGTTCTAGATAGTCGATTTCTGCTTGAACTGCTGCAAGGAGTGGATCTACTGCGAGTTTGGCGCGTTTTAATTTCTGGTGACGTTTGTAGAGAAATTGGGCATTTTGGATCGCGTTCTTTTCGGGTTCGAGTTTGATTTTGACTGGTGCCCCTGTCTCAAAATCATTGAGGATAATCTCTTTCATCCCTGGCTGCCATGCTTGGAGATATGACATCAACAAATCGGCGTTGCTGCGATATTCATCTGCACCTGTAGATTCTTGGAGTTTGGCTTTGAAGGTATTTGCTTTGACTCGTAATTTTGCGAGGATTGTACCGAGTTTCTGGGTGAGTTGATGTTTGAGCTGGGTAAATGCTTCGCGATCGAGTATCCGCGTATAATGGGTCTCGATCGCAACATTCACACTAGCAACTGGAGTACCGATATTGCCCCATCCCAGGATGCTGAAGCCGTTGTCAGTCAGATGGGGATTGAAGCTATAGCCATCGACTTGAGTTAGGGTTCTGAGCCAGATTTGCCAGTACTCAAATAACTTTTTCCAATCTGCGGGAGCTAATGTGTCGGTAGTTTGAACGGGATCTAATCCAGCGGCGGTAATTAGCTCATTCATCAAAATCGTACTCAAACCGCGATAACTCCGCACCAGTCGCTGATTGAGTTTATCGGGAATCAGACTAACACGATCGATCCACCGTTCGATCGATTCCTCTAAACTCGGCATCGGATCTGTCAGCGATGGCGGTACTTCGTAAGGTCTGCCAGTTTCGATCGTTCTGACGCTAGACTGTTTATTAGTCACCTGATGCGCCGTTGTGATAATTAAATTATCGGCATCCGTCAGGGTGAGATTGCTATACTTCCCGATCGGTTCTACATACAGATAATACAATGCCTCTGCCCCAGGTCTGGTCGCAAATGTCAGCTTTACCAACCGCTCCCAGGGCGATACCATCTCCATCCCAATCATCGCCAGTCCGCCCAATACAGAGCGCAATTGCTGACTGAGCGTAAATGTATCGGGAATCCGTGGTGGGGGGTCAGTGAGGACGATTCTCGCGGCTTGAGGATGCCAGGAGATGGCAATCCAGCCCCGTTTGTTTAGAGTGCGGAGGCTCAGAGCTAAGGTATATCGATCGCGCTGATATACTGATTCTACCCGTGCAGGGATCCAGTCAGATTGCAACTCCCGTACTGCTGCTGTTAATGTCGTGAAGTCAACCTGCTGCATTTAGGTGTTAAGTGTTAGGCTTTAGGCTTTAGGTTTTGGAATCTAGGCTTTGGGCTTTGGATTTTAGGCTTTAGGCTTTAGTTTTTGGGCTTTAGGCTTTGGGTCTTAGACTTTACAGATGCTTGCGTCTGTAACTTTTTTTCGCAGCCTACCCCTAATCTCTTACCCCTAAAGCCTAAAGCCTAACTTCTATTCCGCCAACCAAGGCGAAACAGTAGGAGTCCAATTGACGATTTCATCCTCTTTGAACCATAACGCAATCTCGCTCTGCGCGGTTTCTACAGCGTCAGAACCGTGAATGATGTTGCGCCCAATATTGATGCCTAAATCGCCACGAATCGTCCCTGGCGGAGATGTGAGCGGATTGGTTGCGCCAATTAGCAAGCGAGACGCTGCTACGACACCATCACCTTGCCAGATCATGGCGATTACTGGCCCAGATGTCATAAAATCAACCAAGCCAGCGAAAAATGGTCTTTCTTTGTGGACTGCGTAATGTTGTTCTGCTAATGCGCGGCTGGGATGCAATAATTTTAAGGCAACGAGAGTAAAGCCTTTGGTTTCTAACCGACGAATGATTTCGCCGACTAAGCCACGTTGAACGCCGTCTGGTTTGATTGCGAGAAATGTCCGTTCCACCGTGAACTCCTAAAATATAGATAGACTTGCCAACCAATGATTATAGTTCTAATCGCGATCTTTTAGGAAGGCTTTAAGAAGGCTTTAGGCTTTGGGTTTTAGGCTTTGGGGATTTAAAGAGACGATCTTTTAGGGTCGAATAGTCAATTATTTCTTTGCTCCTTCGATCGATAGTCCATTGTTACTGAGATTAACTCGATCGATCTTAAAGTTCTTTTGTTGTAACTGTAGATCGATCGTCTGTTGAATTTTAGCTGGAGACACGCCCAAATTATCGGCAAGTTGAGCGATCGTAAAATTCATCCCGCCGACTTTAATTTCTGTATCTTCACTGAATTTAACTTTACTACCCTCGACAATTGGCGTACCAACAATACCAACGAAAACATCCCGATCTTTGAGGAATGTCAATTTATCGGTGAGTTTAGTTAGCGCAGCCGTCTGACCACCTGGTGTTCCATTTGCCGCTAATTGACCTAAATTGACCAAAGCACCGATGTGAATTTTGCCATCTTTAATGTTAGTCTTGACTCCTTTAACTGCCGTTGGTAGCTGTTTATTTGGTTGAGAAGTAGCGAGTCTAGCTATGACTAGATTATTCAAGTCTCGATCGCTAAGTTTGACATCTATTTTTTGACCGACTTTAGCTTGCTCGATCGGTGCAACTATTTTTTGCTTACTGACAGCAGCGCGGGCAGTAATTTGACTTGGTTGCAATATCGGTACTGAAGTTCCTGGCTTGCTACCAGCAGTGTCTTTTATATAGTCATCTGGTAATTTAATTGCTTGCTGCCAAACATAATAAAGGCCGCCGCCACCTATGACCAAAACAACTGCTAGTAACTTAAATATAGTTTTCAACATTTCGAGGAATCTAATCTTTTCAATATGAACAAAAAGTGTTATTATTCAATAATATAGTTGGGAAAACCTAGATATTTCAACCTTCTAAGCTAGATACTTCACGTAGAATATGACAATCTGGGGAAATCTGACAGCGATCGCCATTATGGTGTTCGGATTGTGGCTCAATAGCACCTGGATTGCCGCCGCCGGATGTGCGATCGCGCTAGTATTATCTATACCAATTATCTATCGTGGGATTCGGCAAGAATTGCTCGATTCCCTCACCTCAGCGCAGCGGTTGCAATTAGTTGCCTCGATTACTGTGCTGATTGCTTTTGTTGGCTTGCTCCAGATTCTAGAGTTCTTTGAATATGTCAGTAGTTTCTCCGACCAAATTGACTGGAACGCTGTCGGTGCATCGGGAGAATGGGGTGGAGCATTCGGTCAGATTTTAATTGCTATCCTAGCAGTATATATTGCATGGCGACAGTACATTATTTCTCGTGACCTGACGATCGAACAAAATCGCCTCACCACCCAACAAAACATCCTCACCCAACAACAAACGATCGATACCTATTTTCAAGGGATTTCCGATCTAGTCTTAGATGATGATGGTTTTCTCGAAGATTGGCCGCAGGAGCAAGCTTTCGCCGAAGGACGTACCGCAGCATTACTTGGGAGCATCGACGCAGCCGGAAAAGCTAAGGTACTCAGATTCCTGTCCCAGTCTAAGCTACTCAGTCCACTTAGGCGCGATCGTCGGCTCGGTCGAGCGATTTTAGACGGAGATGGTGGCTATGAGGAAGATCGCCTGCATGGAGTCCGTGTGATCGACTTAGGCGTGATGTTAGCAGGTGCAGATCTCACTCAAACCGATCTCCGCTGGACAGATGTCAGCGATGCTAATCTAATTCGTGCCAATTTAAGCGGCTGCGATTTAGTCAAAGCAAACTTTTCCCGCACCATCTTATACGAAGCCAACCTTAACGGCACGGATGTCAAAGGTACCCGTTTTTTCTATGGTACCGCTGAACTCGCCAGCCCCCGCAATCGTAACGAAACCCCCAACTACACAACGGGTGAATTTACAGGTGCAGTGGTCGAAAACACCGACTTTACCAATGTCCAAGAAATGTCTGAAGAGCAGCGAAAATACTGCTGTAACTGGTGCGGCGAATCGTCGCGGCGAACTATTCCTGGTGGCTGTGAAGGTATTCCCAGTAAGTTGCCAGCGAAGAAAGTTTAGGTTAGCAACTTGCAAGCCCTGAAATCCCAAATCTCCTTCGATTCTGACCATATCGGGAATGCTGCTCACCAAGTCTGCTTCATCTATTTGTTGTTTATCATGAATCTTCCCTGCTCTGGCAGCAATCAATAGAAGTAATAGTATTGAGGCTGTTGCATGGTAACATACTAATAAATATGTACCTGTGTTCATGCGTCGAGATACGATTTTTTATCAGTTATTTCAACAGTCGCCAACGCTACTATTTGAGCTATTACCACAGCTACCAGATCGAGCTAATGAGTATGTGTTTGAAGCGATTGAGGTGAAGGAAACGACGTTTCGACTCGATGGGGTATTCTTGCCACCTACGACGAATGGAATCATTTATTTTTGTGAAGTCCAGTTTCAACTTGACGAGCTATTGTATGAACGGATAAATAGTGAAATTGGAATCTACACTTACCGTAATCGCGAACGATTTGCCAATTGGCAAGCCGTGGTAATTTATCCATCCAGAAGTATCGAGCAATCTAATACTGATACGGTACGCGAGTTATTAGCTAGCGGCAGAATCCAACGAGTGTATCTGGATGAGTTGGGTGAAATTGAGACGTTGCCGATTGGTATAAGTTTGATGGTGTTGACGACATTGGAAGGGGATGTTGCCAAAACTGAGGCTAAGCAGCAATTCTAAATTTACGAATTGACAAGCAGTTCAGAGATCGGGGAGAAAATTTAGGGATAATGTGTGGGACGGAGGAGTTGGGACTAACTAATGAGAGAATTGCTAGGCATTAACACCCTGTTAGGATATTTACAG
>JANXVE010000008.1 GCA_025351825.1 Chamaesiphon sp. 341R_metabat_111
TAGAAAATAGGTTTTCTGGATTCGACCACGATCGAATTAACTTTAGATTCTGAGTCACTAGATAACCTAAAATCATTACATGGATTAGGTTTGAGATGATAGATCGATCCTTATCCCTGTTTTTGGTTCCATTGCTACTCAGACCCCTTTCCGAACGGGTTATTAATTCTCGCAATTAACCTATGATGGTGGGTACCATAGCACTTGGTTTATGGTAATTATTTTAACCAACAATCTAAATTATGAAAGTTGCTATTTTTAGTACCAAGTCATACGATCGCCAATTTTTTACCGCCGCTAATGCCCAACATCAACATCAATTAACATTTCTAGAACCTAAGCTCGATCGACATACCGCCATCCTGGCTAAAGATGCCACCGCTGTTTGTATCTTTGTCAATGATGAAGTCGATCGAGACACATTAGAGGCTCTCGCTAGCCATCGTGTGAACTTAATTGCTTTGCGCTGTGCTGGATATAACAATGTCGATGTGGAGACAGCCAAAAATCTGGGCATCAAATTAGTGCGAGTTCCCGCCTATTCCCCCTATGCCGTCGCCGAACATACCGTGGGATTAATCCTAACCCTCAATCGCAAATTACATCGGGCTTATAACCGCGTTCGCGAAGGTAACTTTTCACTTGAAGGATTGCTGGGATTCGATCTACATGGACGGACGATCGGGATTATCGGTACAGGCAGAATTGGGACAGTCACTGCCCAAATTATGACGGGTTTTGGTTGCAAAGTTATTGCCTACGATCTCTATCCCAATCCCGAATGTGAGGCGATGGGAGTCGAATATATGAAGCTATCCCAACTGTTTTCTCAGTCAGATATTATTACGCTCCATTGTCCATTAACTCCAGAAAATTATCACTTAATTAATCGGGAGGCGATTGCCCAAATGAAACCTCATGTGATGCTAATCAACACCAGTAGGGGTGCATTAATCGATACGGATGCCATTGTTACTGCACTCAAATCATCCCAAATTGGCGGATTAGGATTAGATGTCTACGAACAAGAATCAGCACTATTCTTTGAAGATCGATCCGATCGAATTATGCAAGATGATACATTTGCCCGCCTGATGACCTTCCCTAACGTAATAATTACCGGACATCAGGCATTTTTTACTGAAGATGCGATGCAGGCGATCGCTGAAGTGACATTAGCAAATATCACGCAAATAAACCGATCGCAGCCTTGTGAAAATGAAATTTAGATTCAAGAATTAACTAAAATGACACTCAAAATTGGTACTAACGGCTTCGGACGGCTAACCGTTTATCACCAGTCTAAGATCGATCGCAGCTTGGTGCAATGGTGAATTATTTGCACCTTTCACATTGCTAGCAAAGCATCTTGCTCGACAATGAGGCGAAATCGCCGCTTCTACAGTAGTTTGTAAAAATACAAACCCCATCCTCTAATCAACATCCCGCTCCGAAATCGCATCAGCCAGAGTCTTCACCGCCTTACCCTGCAACTGCTATCGCCCGTCATCATAACGAATCAGCGTAGCCAAGTTCTTGTGCCGACTATGAGCCTGAGCCGAGCGCACATCCCCACCATTAAGATCCAGCAGTGCCGTAATACTAGAGTATCGAATCTTATGCGGACTCACCACTCGATCGATCCCCGCCGCTGCCGCCAATCCCCCGACGATCTGATAAAGCCTGTCTACACTTATCCGAGTATCCCGACTAGATACAAATAAAGCCGAACTCCTGCTCTCACCCATACTCGCCAACCAATCCGAAATCGTCTCAACTTTAGCAGTCGCCAGATCGATCGGTTCTTTATCGATTCTCCCCTTCCCCTTGAGATAAAGTCGAGCTTCACTGGGGTGAAAATCCACTCGAAGCTTGCGCGCCGCCTAGCAGCGGTCGAGTCCACACACCTCAGCTCGCCTCAGAGCATTGTCCCACAGCAATCGCAGCATCGCGTAATCCCGCTTACCCATGATGGTAAAGCGAGCGATCTTATCAATTAACACCTGAAACCGATCGATCGAAATCCCCCTCGTATCCTTATAGCTCTGAGCCTTCACAGACTTAGTATCGTCCAACCTGAAAGCACACAGCTTACGCTTGGCAGCATGAGTCACAAACGACTTCAACGCCGCCAACCGCACATTCACCGTCTCCGCTGACAACTGAGCTTCGAGCAAATGTCCCCGATAAGCAATCATATATCCGATCGCCTCCCGTTTTGGGAGCTGGAGAAAAGCTAAAATCGTCTCTGGGGAACCCGATACTTGGAATTCGCGCCGGAAAAAGTCTCTGAGTCCCGCCCTATAGGATCTCCGCGTAGCAGGGGAAATTTGCAGTGTTAAAAGCTCATCCCAGACTCCAGGCGAAACTGGTTTGACAGTCAACCGCTCTTCTACAGCAGTAGCTCCACCACCGAGATTTGGGGAAGTGGTGCGAACGATTTTAATTGCTGGTAGGTCGCGTGCCATAAATCTAGTTGAGTAAAAAACGGGTGCGGTTGCTAGCCGTGAAAAAGTTCAACCGCTGATAAACTTCAGTTGTGCGTTATCAGTCCAAATTTCCAAGGGTATAAACCCTCGGAAACTTACAATTCATTTTCGGGCACTTCCTGTTTAGCATCAATCACCAGTCGCATATTGTCAATAATTAACTCTCGAAGATTGTTTGACACTGGCATGAGACTCTGGGCACCAAACCAGCGATCGAATGTTTGAACATAGGGCTGCTTCCCTTTCAAAAAGCCCTGCATAAACCGGATTAAGGCATAATTAGCAACACCTAAAAAAGTTGAGTTGTTTTCCGGCACCATGCAGGCAATACCTTCCTTGGAAAATAGGTTACTCACAATCTCGAATTTCTGCGTATTGGCTGTTCGTTGCAACCATGCCTCTAATAAAATTCCATCGTCGGCAAAGGCATCGATTTTATTTTCCCCTAAAGACTGATAGCCCGCAGCGCGATCTTTAACTAGCACAATTTGGGCTTTGGGCTGGATGCGGCGAATCGATTGTTCGTTGGTTGTTCCAGGTAAAGCACCAATTCTGCGACCTGATAAGGCGGCGACATCCCAAGATCGCTGACTCTGTTTTTCCCGTCGGGTCAGTAGCTGTGTACCAGTTGTGCCATAACTAACTGTAAAATCCACTTTTCGTTCGCGCTCCCAGGTAAAACTAGCCGCATCACAAACAATATCCACGGCACCACTTCTCAACTTAGGAATCCGATCGTTGGGAGCAAGGGGAATCAGATCGAGCAGGATGGGGCGTTTTAGCTCTTTTTCGACCTGTTTCTGGATTAGGACTGACATCTCAATCGAGTATCCAGTCAGCCGTCCATTTTTGTCTTTGTAGGCAAAGGGAAACGCATCTTTACTTGTGCCCACGGTTAAAACACCTGTTTTAGCGACTTTTTCCAGCACCGAGTTGGCAATTGCTGGTTTTGAGAGCAGTAAGGTAGAGAATACACCTAATGTCACAAGCAAGTGTTGGTAGCGCACGATTTAATCTCGACCGAGTGAAATAAGTTTATATCCTATCACTACGGCGGCAAACCGATCCGTTGTTTACGCAATTCTTAAAAGTTAGGAGATTGAGATAACTCAGATCGGGGTGTAATCAGGATACGTGTAAAATGGTGCCACCGATCCTCACAACTGTTTCTAGGAAAGTGTTTTAGCCAGTATTGACTAAAATCGATTTTTAACCCTAATTTAACGAAATACCAAGCTTTTCAGCCATCAAATCGATATTTTATCAAAAACCTTGGAAGTTTTGCCCAGTCAACTTTTTGAGGTTTAGTGGCACTGTTTTACAGCCATCATGATTACATCCCCATACATCTAAGTTAACTGGTGCAGAATAAATGCTCGATATTAAAGCACCATTCACCATTACTTCCAGCATATTTGAAGCAATTTAAATATGCTGGAAGTTAGATAATTGTTCTGATTACACTTCCAATCGTTATCTGCGAGGTCAATTTCCCTCTCCAACTAACATAAACGCCGCCCAAAAATTGGGATTGGGATACTCTACCATCGTCGTGAGCATTGCCTGTCTGAGTGCTTGTGCTTTGAGTAGTTTTTTCACCCACAACTGGCGATAAAACTCCTCCATCAGAGCTTTGGTGGCTTCATCACGTACTTACACCATCACCGACGGTACGCCCGCGACTACCAACGATCGAGATAAACCCACTACGCCATCGCCCGTAATATTCCCTCGTCCGGTATCACAGGCACTCAATACGACTAAATCCGCCTGAAGCTGCATATCGAAGACTTCATCTGAGGTGAGATAACCATTAGTCAGAGCTACCGCGCCTGGTAAATCGCCTTCGACTTTGATAAAAAAACCGTGAGTGGCTAGATGAATCAGATTAGCTGTCTGCATTCGTTTGATGACTGCTTTTTTATCCGCTGCTGCACCGATGAGCGGTTGGGTATTGATAATCTGTCCGATCGATCGTGCTTCGGCTTCCGATCCAGAGAGGCTGGGTAGGGGTTTGCCCTCAAATAAGGGCATGGTGGGATTGCCGACAACCAAGGGTGTACCCGATCGGTTACGGTTGGGAGTGGTTAAACCCAGCACTTGGATCGAGGGGGCGATATTAATCGTGTGTTGTTCGATCAGGTATTTGCCTTGGGAGTCTTGGAGGGCGGCAAAGGGCACGATCGGTAGGTCATCTTGAGGGATGATGGTGACGGAGGCGTTGGGATCTGTGGGTAGTTCTTTGGCGATCGGGGCAATTAGCAGTTGGTGGAGCTGTTTGAGATCGCTTTTAACTGTCGGTTTAGCATCATCTTTACTGCGATTGCGTCCACGATTTGCGCCGATGCTGTCACGGGTAGCGACGACGAGATCTTTGATTTTGGTATTGGGTGGTAGTTTGCTCTGTTTGAAGACGATTTTCCCGTTGGGTTGCACTACCCAGATGTAGACGGCATCGTCGATGAGGGAGTATTCAATGAGGGTAGTGTTTTTCTGTTTGGCGATCTGTTGGATTTTGCTGAGATTGGGTGCTTGACGGAGTTTAGATTGGGCTGAACTACTAATGGTGTTGACTTTGCTGGCAAGTAGTTCGGCGAGTGCTCTGGCTTTGGCGCATTCGGAGATTTCTAGTGCGGCTTGAGTTTTGCCCTGTTCGACTAATACTTTTTGGAGGAGTTTATATGTGCCCGCTGCTTTATCGCCCAGGGAGATTCTACCCTGGTCTTTTAGACCTACTTTGAGTGATTCCCAGATTGCAATTGCTTGACGTAAAACTTTTTCTGATTCTGGCAGTTTTTTCTGGCTATGGAAATTAAATCCTAAGTTGGCTAAATTAGCCCAACGCGCCAAAAAGGTAACTTTAGCTAATAAGTAGCCACATTTCCCCTCCTACAAGATCGATCGAATGCCTCAACAATATTGCTTCTACCAAGGTTTTTGGGGAGTGCAGAAAGTATACTTTCCGCACTGTGTAGTGATTTCAATTGATATCCTAGATCTCGCCTCACGTTGTAGTGCTAGAACCCTTGCCAGATTCAAGGTGCATAAACTGCCGATATGAGATATGTTTTTGTATGATGAGCATCGATTAGTATCGATCGATGAAACTCCTTACAAGCAAGGGTTTGAAATGTGGTTGAGTCGAAGGAGGCTATTATACCTCGCTCCTCTCATTTAGATCTGGACGTGCCCATTTCTGTGCATCCAGCTCCCGA
>JANXVE010000016.1 GCA_025351825.1 Chamaesiphon sp. 341R_metabat_111
GTATCATTATTATCGCAAAAGCAATCAAAGCCCTATCCAAAATAGGAAAAGACAACTCATCAGTAATGCCATTAATGTCACAACTATTAACATCAAATCAAAATAGCTTGGTAATCATTGATGCGATGAGAGATGTTATTAAGATGGCTAATAACAACGTTGCCTTTATTCAGAAAATGCTAAATCTATTAGTAAGTAACGATCCGAAGATAAAAATTCCATAATAGTCAGCATGGGAGAAGTTGAGATTGGAACCAGAACAGCGATCGACAAACTACTATCTGAACTAAAATCAAGCAAAAATTCATTAACCCTCAGAAAAGAAGTCTCTAAAAGTTTAGGTAAGATGGCAATTGGAGATAAAAAAGCAATTCTAGAAATGGGGAGATTGGCAACATCCGAAAAGAATAAATATCTCAAAGCTTGCATCCAAACTAACCTAAACAAAATTAATTGCTGATCTAGTAGCCGTAACAAAAGCACACGTCCACACCAGAATAAATATCTAATCCTATTAATCCCAACGACATCCTATCAAAGCATTCTCAACGGGGTTAACTACTGCTACTGGTATTTTTCTGGACAGGCACTTGTGACTTCAAGTAAAAATTGTCCTTTTCCGCCAGGTTATGCTTGAAGTCACACAACGCCAGCCGCACCGATAGCATTTTTTTGCTCGTAGTTGGTTCCATGTAATTACATGGAACCAACTACGAGTCTTAAACCAAGACTGAAAGCTATTTAGACCCTTATGAGCACATAGTGGATCGGAGCAGATAGACATCGATTAAATAAGCTCAAAATGTTTGTCTATCTAAGTTCCAACCTTTATTAAAAGTTCCATGTAATTACATGAAACTGTGCGAGTGGGCTAGAAACACCTCTAGGCAAACATTTTAGCGATCGATAGTCTAACTCAATCGAATTGCACGGGATCGATTGAGTTAGACTATCGAGGCTCATATTGCCGAAATTTCGACTGAAAAGACAAAAAACAATCGTCGAAAATAGACCAGAGCTTCAGGTTGGCAAGATAATTGAGGTACGATCGGAAAATAAGTACTCAAGTTAAAAATGACGATCCAAAGCTCGATTGCCCCTGGAGCCAGAATATTATGTCGCGATGCGGAGTGGTTGGTAAAGTCCACCAGCCGCTCTACTGATGGTGGCAGGGTAATTGAAGCAATCGGGGTATCGGAGTTTATTCGTGGTAGAGCGGTAAGGTTCATTGAAGAACTCGAAACCGATTTGGAAGTACTTCAGCCCGAACATACCAATCTAGTCGCCGATCGATCCCACGGTTACGTCCACAGCTTACTGTTTATCGAATCCCACCTCCGGCAAACGGTGCCGGAAGACGGCAAAATCTATGTGGGACAACAGGCGGCGATGGATGTGATGGATTATCAACTCTATCCCGCTTACAAGTCTTTGGCGGCACCTCGACAACGAATTTTGATTGCTGATGCGGTGGGGTTGGGGAAGACGCTCGAATGCGGGATTTTGGTGTCTGAGTTAATTAGACGCGATCGCGGCAAGCGGATTTTGGTTGTCACCAACAAGTCGATGATGGTGCAGTTTCAGAAGGAGTTCTGGGTGCGGTTTACGATTCCGTTGGTGCGATTGGATTCTGGCACGATTCAACGGATTCGGCTGCAAATTCCTGGCAACCATAATCCCTTTCACTACTACGATCGGACGATTATCTCGATCGATACCCTCAAGCAAGATCGGGAGTATCGGGTGTACTTAGAACAAGCCCATTGGGATATTATCGTCATCGATGAGGCGCATAATGTGGCGAAACGGGGGCAAGGAGCCTCCCAACGGGCGAAGTTAGCCGAACGGTTGGCAAACAGATCGGATACGCTGATTCTGCTGTCTGCTACGCCCCATGATGGTCGTCCAGAGAGTTTTGCCAGTCTGATGAATATGCTCGATCCGACGGCGATCGCCGACGAGTCAGATTACACCAAGGAAGACATCCGCGATCTCTACGTGCGGCGGTTTAAGAAGGATGTGTTGCGAGATTTGCGCCAAAGTATTCCCGAACGGCAAGTAGCATCGGTAGAAGCTCAAGCATCAGAGCTAGAAGAGCGGGTGTTTAGAGCGTTAGAACATCTCCAATTGGGGGGAATCGATGGCAATCGCAAAGGTAAGCAGTTATTTAAAACTACGCTACTCAAGTCTTTTCTCTCTAGTCCGGCAGCTTGTTTGGAAACTGTTAATAATCGATTAAAACTGCTACGAGGTAATGTAAATAGTACCGACCCCGATCTACATGAATTAACAGATTTAGCCCAGATATTAGCACAAGTATCGATCGAGCAGTTCAGTAAATATCAGCGATTATTAAAATTAATTCAAATCGATTTTAACTGGAATGGCAAAGATCCCCAAGACCGCTTGGTGATTTTTACCAGTAGATTGGAAAGCTTGAGATTGCTCAAACAGAAATTGGAGATCGATCTCCAACTCAAACCAGAAGCGATCGAGGTATTAGAAGGCAGTATGCCAGACACCGACCAGAATCGGGTGGTCGAAGCATTCGGGCAAGAAAATTCTAAAGTGCGAATTTTACTCGCCACGGAAGTAGCTTCGGAAGGTTTAAATTTACATTATCTCAGTCATAAATTAATTCACTTTGATATTCCGTGGTCGCTGATGACGCTTCAACAACGGAATGGCAGAATCGATCGCTATGGGCAAACTAGAGCACCTCAAATTCGTTATTTACTCACGAGATCGCAATTAGAACGGATGGATGAGGTCGAACGGATTATCAAAGTGTTGTTACAAAAAGACGAACAAGCGATTAAAAACATTGGCGATCCTTCGGTATTTATGGGCGTATTCGACGCTCAAGCAGAGGAGGAATATACCGCTCGATCGATCGAGTCGGGGGTATCGGCGGCAGAGTTTTCGGCGCAGTTAGAAACAAATGCAGCCAAAGGCGGAGAATTCGATATCTTTGCGTGGTTTGAAAATCCCGATGATGGTAGCCTAAATGCCTCTGAAGAGACGGTAGCATCGCCCACCGTCGAACAGGGCAAAAACTTGAGTTTGTATCCTTCTACCTATGATTATGCGGCTACTGCGCTTCAAGCCTTCGAGACACCCATCCCCAATTTGAATATCCAACCAACCGAAAGATCGATCGAGTTACAAATACCCGCAGAATTAGAGCGACGTTATCGACGGCTACCGCCGGAAATCCGCCCGTCAGATAAACAACTATTACAACTCAACGATCGACCGAACGCGATCATGCAAGCATGGGAAGAAGCGCGTCGTCTGGAAACTAGCTTTCCCCAACAGCAATATTTGTGGGATTTACATCCCCTCGTCGAATGGCTCAAGGATCGGGGGTTATTTCGATTTGGACGACATCAGGCTCCAGTGATCGAGTTGAGTAGTGGTTTAGCTGAGGGAGAGTCGGTATTTATTCTATGGGGGAGCTTTGCCAATCAACGGGGTAAAACCTTGATGAATCGCTGGTTGGGGGTGGTTTTTAAGGGGAGTAAATTCGATCGAATCGAGACTCTCGATACTACTGTGCAACGTACCCGACTGGGTAAAACAGAAATTCCCAATCCAGGGGAATTAGATCCCTTGCTAGTTAAAGAATTGGAAGGATTGAGGGCGGAGGCTGTCAGAAAATCGATCGCCCATCTCACCCAAGCACGAGCCGAATTCTTGCAGCAACTCACGCCCCAACTAGAGGAACAACGCGATCGATTATCCCGACTCAAGGGCAATCATAGCCGCCAGCTTCAACTCAAATTCGACAAGGATACGCCCACGACAGCCACAGAACAACGTCGTCACCAGGAAGAACAACGACTCGATCGAGTATTCCAAGAATATGAGAACTGGGTCGATCTTTCGATAACCATTGAGGAATATCCTTATCTAAAGCTGGTAGCTGTCTTGTCGCACACAACCGGGAGGAAACCTCCCAGTCGATGCGACGCTGTATTGCGAGGGGGTGGATCGTGCCATTAGTCGGAATTGCGAACGAAAATGAATTTTATTCAGATTACTATTTAGATGCGGTATTGACTCAAGATTTAAAAAACTTGAGTAAAAATTGGGGTAGCGATAACGACAAAACACCCGATCGGTTATTGGCTGGTTTGAGAGCAGAATATTTCCGCCTTCAGGATAAACTAGAACGCAGTTCTATCGATCGCGAACGGCTCGAACTTCAGAGCGGTTTTTGTCAAAAGTTACTGGAGATTTTAGGCTATAGTTACCAGCCTCAAGTTAAAGTTTTAGATGAAGATTACCTGCTACCGATCGCGGTGGAAATCACCAGAGGCAATCATACCCCGCTATTGTGGGTGGTAGAAGGCGTAAATGTCGGTGACAATCTTGGTATCCTGGCTAATTCAGTCCAATTTCCAGACGGAGAAATCGGCACAGATACCTTAGAAGATATCCTCAACGATCGGATTTTTACCATCGCCGAACCGCCGCGTTGGGTAATTTTGATGAGTGTCGATAGTATCGCTTTAATCGATCGAGCCAAGTGGAATTCCTCGCGATTATTACGGTTCGATTTGGGTGAATTATTCCGTGAAAATGACTCGAACGCCCTGTTAGCGGCGGCGACATTATTGCATCGAGAACATACTTGTCCGAGTGAGGGAACGGCTCTACTCGATCGCTTGGATGAGAATAGTCATAAGCATACCTATAGTGTTTCCGCCGATCTCAAATTTGCCCTGCGGGAAGCGATCGAGTTATTGGGAAATGAGGTGTTACACTATCGCCGCCACGTCCAAAAAAAGCGGGTATTTACCAGTGACGCACAACAAGCAGCGGGAGAACAAACCACCGATCCTAACCAGCTAAAAATTGAGTGTCTGCGCTGGGTGTATCGATTACTATTTATTTTCTACATCGAGGCGCGTCCCGAATTGGGCTACGCGCCGCTGAATGCGGATGTCTATCGCGAGGGCTATAGTCTAGAGAGCTTGCGCGATTTGGAGCAGAGTCAGTTACTCACGCCAGAGGATGAGAGTGGTTACTACATCGATAGCTGTATTCGCCAGCTCTTTAAACTGCTGTGGGGAGGTTATCCCGTGCAGCAGTCGGCGCAATTGAGTCTAGCAACGCCTAAGGCTGTAGCTAAAGGTGGCGTGGATACTTTTCGGCTCCCCGAACTCAAAAGTCATCTCTTCGATCCCGATCGCACGTCGTTGTTAAATGGGGTGAAGCTGCGAAATTCTGTTCTGCGCGAGATTTTAGAATTGATGTCGCTGTCCCAAACAGCGGGCAAACGGCGGCGGGGACGGATTAGTTACGCTCAATTGGGCGTAAACCAACTTGGGGAGGTTTATGAGGGCTTGTTGAGCCTGTCAGCCTTCTTTGCGGAGGAGGATCTGTATGAGGTGAAGCCAGCCAAAAAGGATAAGAGGAAAAGTGGCGAGGATGAAGATGAAGACGAGGATGAAACCGCTAGTTCTGCACCGACGGGAGAGGGGAACGATCTAGAAGTTGGTTATTTTGTGAGTGTCGATCGATTGGCGGAATTTACCAAAGCTGAATTAGTCATCGATCCCAAAACAGGTAGACATCGCCAACATCCCAAGGGCAAATTTTTATTCCGATTGGCGGGACGCGATCGCACTAAAAGTGCGAGTTATTATACGCCCCAATCTTTGACTCAATGTTTGGTTAAATACGCGCTCAAGGAACTCTTGCAAGACAAAAAAGCCAATGATATTCTCCAGCTTACAATCTGCGAACCAGCGATGGGTAGTGCGGCGTTTTTGAATGAGGTAGTAGATCAATTAGCGGAGGCTTATTTAGAGCGCAAGCAGCAAGAAGTTGGCGAGAAAATCGCTCACGAGCGGATTATTATTGAAAAGCAAAAAGTTAAAATGTTGCTTGCCGATCGCAATGTTTACGGCATCGATAAAAACCCGATCGCGATGGAATTAGCGGAGGTTTCGCTCTGGCTAAATTGCATTTATGGCGGGGAGGAAGATCGGATCTTTATCCCCTGGTTTGGGCTACAACTCCACTGTGGTAACTCCCTCATCGGCGCACGGCGACAGGTATATACCAAAAGTCAGATCCTCGCCGATAGAAAAGGTGTCGGCAAATGGCATGAATCCTCGCCTATCGCGCAGAAATCTGGAGAAGGAGTATATCACTTCTTGCTGGGCGATCCGGCGATGGCAAATTACACTGATAAAATCATTAAATCCCTCGAAGAAACAGCAATTAAGCATATTACTACTTGGCAAAAAGAGTTCGCCAAAACTGGATTTACGCCAGAGCAAGCCGACTATGCGGTAATTTTGAGTAAAAAGATCGCCGAGATTTGGGATGAATACGCCCAAGAACTCGCCAAAATTAAGGAACGCACCACCGACGATCTCCAAGTTTGGGGACAGCCGAATAACTCGTCACGGGGCGGTGTGCCTCTGGCGATGAAAGATAAAATTTACGAGCAAGAAAAGCTCTCTCAAGGTGTCAGTAATGCTAGTAAATATCGCCGACTAAAACTGGTGATGGATTACTGGTGTGCTTTGTGGTTTTGGCCGATCGAACGAGCAGAGGAATTACCCAGCCGCGAACAGTTTCTGCAAGAAGTGGGGGCAATTTTGGGCGAAACTGAAATGTTAGTGCCCAGCTCTCAACAGTTAGCCCTATTTCCCGAAACCCAATCCGCTGAACAGGGACAATTAGCTCTAAAAACTTACGGCTTTGTCGATTTAGATAAACTAAAACGCTTTTATCCTCGGTTGGGGATTGTGGCGGAAGTTACCGAAAGACAACACTTTTTTCATTGGGAGTTAGAGTTTGCCGATATCTTCCAAGAGCGGGGCGGTTTCGACTTGATGGTGGGAAATCCCCCGTGGTTAAAAATAGAGTGGGAAGAAGGTGGAATTTTAGGCGATTACGATCCATTAGTGGTGTTGCGGAAACTTTCGGCGAGCGATTTGGCAAACCAGCGAGAGATAGTATTTAGTAAGTTTCCTCCTCTATACTCTGCTTATTTGCGGGAGTATGAGGAAGCGGCGGGAACTCAGAACTTTTTAAATGCGATACAAAATTACCCATTACTAAAGGGAATGCAAACTAATGTATTTAAGTGTTTTTTACCTCAAGCTTGGCATTTTTGTAAACCGGAAGGGGTTAGTGGTTTCCTTCATCCTGAAGGAGTGTATGACGATCCTAAAGGTGGCAAACTTAGAGAAACACTTTACCAAAAGCTACGAACACATTTTCAATTTCAGAATCAAAATATGCTCTTTCCAATCGCACACAGAGCTAAGTACAGCTTAAATATTTATGCTAGTAGTCGATTGCCAGAATTTACAACAATCGCTAATCTCTTTATAGCCAAAACAATTGATGAGTGTTTTGAGCATAATGATATTGGTGAAGTTGGTGGGATTAAAGATAAATATAACTCTTGGAATATTACAGGACATGAGCGACGGATTTTACAAATAGCTTTAAAGGAATTAGATCTATTTGCTACTCTTTATGATGAACCTAGCACTAGTTCCGAAGCTGCTAGATTACCCACACTCCACTCTACCGAATTAATCAGCGTGTTAGAAAAATTCGCAAAGCAACCCAAACGGCTTGGCGACTTGCAGGGTGAATACTACGCCATAGAAATGTGGCACGAAACGAATACCCAAAAAGACCATACCATTCGCCGTCACACTACTTTTCCGCCCTCGATTGGAGAAAAACAAGGAAATGAAATCAAAAGTCTAATCCTCTCTGGCCCACATTTGCATGTCGGTTCTCCAATTTACAAAACACCACGCCGAGTTTGTACAGAAAAAGGTCACTACGATGTCATCGATCTCACATCCATCCCTGATGACTATCTCCCGCGTACCAACTATATCCCAGACTGCGAACCTACGGACTACCGCCGCCGTACTCCTAAAGTTTCCTGGGATGATAAAAATCCCGTAACTGATTTTTATCGATTTGTTGCTCGTCGTCAATTAAGTCAATCAGCGGAAAGAACTTTTATTGGAGCAATAACGCCCAAAGGATCTGCCCATGTTCATCCAGTTATTTCAACAACTTTTAAAAATTCAGCGCAGCTAATTAAATTCACTGGTTTATCTAGCTCAATTATCTATGATTTTTATATAAAAACTACTGGTAAATCTGACTTATACGAATCAATATTAAGATTATTACCATTACCACAAACCGATCGCAATCTTACGATCCGCACCCTCACCCTAAATTGCCTCATTACCCACTACGCCGAACTCTGGCAAGACTGTTGGCAACCCGAATTCGCTCACACCCAATGGAGCAAACCAGATCCGCGCCTACCCAACACCTTTTGGTCGCACCTCACCCCCACCTGGCAGCGTAACTGCGCCCTCCGCAGCGACTACAGCCGCCGTCAGGCATTAGTCGAAATTGACGTATTAGTAGCAATGGCACTCGGTTTAACCCTAGAAGAACTGATTACCATCTACCGCGTCCAATTTCCCGTCATGCAACAATACGAACGGGAAACCTACTTCGACCAAAATGGGCGAATAGTCTTCACCACCAGTAAAGGCTTAGTCGGTGTCGGCTTACCCCGCAAGGGCAACAAAAAAACCCAAACCAGAGGCTGGGAATGTGTCCAAAATATGACCGAGGGGACGGTAGAAGTTACCACCACCGACGATACCCTCCCCACAGGCGCGTATCAACGCACGATTAGCTACCAAGCACCCTTCGATAAATGCGATAGGGTAGCAGACTACCGCACCGCCTGGGAGTACTTTGGCAGTTGAAAATGTCAACACATCGATTCTAATCAGGATCGATACCCAGATCGCGTAACTTAGCAGCAAGGCGATCGGCGCGTTGGCGTTCTTGTTCGATTAAGCGATCGGCATCATTGGCGCGTTGGCGTTCTTGTTCGATTTGTTCGTATGGGGTGGGATAGCGACGATCGTTCTCGTCGTACCAATACAGCCACTCTCGCATTAAGTCGTCATATTCAGCGCGTTCGCTGCCAATTCCCAAGCCAATTTCAGGCATCCATAGGGGATTATTACTTTGCAATTCATAATTACCTTGAATGAGTTTATGAATCTCTAATTTAGCTTTGCGGCGACGTTTGGGGTTGTAGATAACGTAGTAAAGTACGCCTAGTTCGGCATACTTATCGAGCTTAGTAGTGTATTCGCCGCCTGGTTTAGCAGACACCACTTCTAATACGAAGATCGGCGGGATCTCCTCCTCCCAGAGCAAGTAACTCAATCGTAAATTTTCGTCGAAGGAGCGTTCGACATTGAGGCTCAAGAAGCCATCGGGGACGATTGGGGGTTGTTCTGGATGGGTATAGATCCCCATGTCGATGCCAAAGAACCAATCCATCCGACCTTTCCACAACATTCGTAGGATCGATTTAAGCAGGCCAGGAATTAGTTCTTGGAGTTCGTTGTCCACGGGCGTGTCGTCAGAATTGGGCAGTTCGTCAGCGGTAGGTAGGTATCTGGGTAACTGGTACTGATACATGGCAGAAGAGAGGTTAGCGAAGGACTTATTTATTCGATGATTTGTGAATTGTTGAATTGGGGTGTCTGTAATTGCTAGGAAATTAGTAAAATTATACCACACGCTAAAGCATGAAAATCTTCATCCCCAGCGGCTAGTCTCGTAACCGTGTGCCTCTGTCTTGTCTTGATTCGCTAAACCGTCGGGAAACCCGACGAGCGCGAATCGCTGACTGAAACTACATAGGTCGGAAACCTCCGCGTGATTTCAGTCGCTCCCCTGGAGAATCGCTCGATCCAATCTGCTCCACAGGTAGTATTATGATTAAAAATTGCATCAAACATCGAGCCGCGAACGAGTGAAATCTACACCCTCAATCGTCCTCACCACCCCCGCCACATCTACCGAGCGATAACTATGATTCCCTCCATCGTCGCTCACCAATTGCGGGACTGCGTTTCGGATTACCTCCTCACCACCTTTCGCGGTACCAGTCCTGGGTTTGATACCCTGATGGAGCGGTTTATCGCCCAGTCGGATAACGTCGGGCGCGGCCCTTATGTCTCGGTCGGCTTACCCTTTCGCTCCGGTGCCAAAGGTGCCAATTACTTCCCCGACATCCCCCTCCAATTTAGTCCCCACCTCCACCAGGAACGCGCATTCAATCGGCTCAGTCCCCCCTACTACCAATCGACGATCGTGGCTACGGGGACGGGTTCGGGTAAAACTGAATGTTTTTTACTCCCCCTGCTCGAACATTGCCGCCAAGAAGCTGGCAAACAGGGGATTAAAGCGATCTTGCTCTATCCGATGAATGCCCTGGCAACCGATCAAGCCAAACGGATCGCCCAACTGATCGATCGGACTCCCAGCCTCAAAGGTCGCGTGACAGCGGGTTTGTATATCGGCGGCGAGGAAGATCGTCCCACGGCGATGATGTCCCCAGAGCAGGTAATTACCGATAAATCCATCCTCCGCCGCAGTCCCCCCGATATCCTCCTCACCAACTATAAAATGCTGGATTATCTCTTAATCCAGCCCGAAACCCAAGGCTTGTGGGCATTCAATCAACCCGAAACTTTCCGGTATCTAGTTGTAGACGAATTCCACACCTTTGATGGTGCCCAAGGTACCGATCTCGCTTGCTTGGTGCGACGGCTTAAATACCGCTTGCAGACCCCAAAACAACATCTCGCCTGCGTGGGTACATCCGCCACTTTGGGCGGGAGGGAGAGCCAAACCCAGATGTTGGCATATGCTGGGCAAATTTTTCAAGAAAGCTTCGATGACCTAGCGATCGTGCAAGAAGATCGCCTGAGTGCTGCCGAATTCCTCACTAATGCCCTGTTAAATGTCCTCCCCTTACCCGCCCCCAATTCCCCACTGTTACCGAGCGAGGGGATGGGCGTAAGGGCTTACCTGCGCCAACAAGCACACCTGTGGCTGGATGAAGAAGAACCAGCAATCGAGCTAGAATGCGCTGATGATGCACCCCTGAGTGAAGAATGGTGTATCGAACTGGGTGAGAAAATCGCCACCCTACCGATCGTCCAAATCCTGCTCAAAACCGTCGGCGAAAAAACTTACTCGTACACCGAACTCCTCACCGATGTCCTCCAAAAACGCCTCGCACTCCCCAGTAAGGATTTAGTTTATCAACAGCAGCTATTAGATAGCTTACTGAGCCTGGTAGCCACCGCTCGGCGGAGAATTAACTTAGCCGATGGTAGCTCGATCGTCGTGCCGTGGGTGACGTTGCGGGTCCAATTTTGGTTGCGCGAACTGCGGCGGATGGTCGGTTCGATTTCTACTCAGCCAGAACTGCTATTTTCTAGCGATCTCACACCCCCACATCTGAAAAAAACCTTACCGATCGTCCATTGTCGCGATTGTGGAGCCACAGGCTGGGCGGGTTTACGACCCAGACAAGGCGATCGCCAGTTAGCATTAAATGACCTTCAAAGTTTCTATCGCGCCTTCTTTAGCAGCAGTCCCCTCGTTACCTATTTATTCCCCACTACCCCCAGCAGATCGGCTCGACTAGATGCCGCGAAATTTTGCCCAGACTGTTTTCGGATTAATCTACCCACTGCCACCAAATGTCTATCTTGCCATAGCGAAGGCTTAATCGCCGTCGAAATCCCCGACAATACTAAAAATGATACTCACCAGGGACAGAAACAACTGGTTTCGACTAATGATTGTCCCTACTGTCAGAGTAATAGCGGTCTATCAATTTTAGGGGCACAGGCGGCCAGTCTTACCAGTGCGATGATTGGGGTATTGTATACGACCCCCTTCAATCACGATAAAAAACTACTCACCTTCTCCGATTCCGTCCAGGATGCCGCCCATCGTGCGGGTTTCTATGGTGCGCGTACCTATCGGACGACTCTCCGCACCGCGATCGCCCACACGATTAGAAATTCCCCCAACCGTCCGACTTTAAAGACTTTAATAGATGATTTCCCTAAATATTGGCAGTCAAAATTTACCACCACTGCCGATTACATTGCCACCTTTTTACCCGCCGATCTAGTCTGGCTGCGAGAATGGGATGATTACATTAAAGGGGATAAACTCGAACTAGATCGACCGACGAACCTCCCCAAATTACTCGCCGAACGCCTGACTTGGGAAATCGTCCAACAATTCGGACATCGATCGGCTGTCGGCCCATCCCTGGAGCGCAGTGCTAGTTGTAGCGTCTCTTTCGACCCCGCCACGATCGATCGAGCAGTAGCCGCACTGCATCTGCGGCTGACTAATGAAATTGAAATATTGCGATCGGTCGATCTCGATCGTATCCGCCAATTTATCTTCGGCATTCTCCATCACCTGCGCCAACGCGGGGGAATTTTGCAACCCGCCACCGAAAATTACATCACCTCTGGGGGGAATACCTTCCTCTGGAAGAAGTATATCTATATGCCGCCGATCGGCCCCCGAATTCCCGCACCGATTTTTTATGTCAATGCTACCGCCAAAGCCGATCGGTTCGAGCAGGTCATCAAGCCTGGGAAGCAGTTTAGCTGGTGCGAAGACTGGACGGAGCGGGTATTGAGAGATACTTGTCTCATCCTCAAAGAAGTCTCGATCGATATCTTACATACCACCCTCACCATCCTGAGTGAAGTCGGCTTACTCCAAGAGAAAAATCTCCAAGAAGGTGGCAAAGCTTGGGGAATTCCGCTGACGGGTTTGCACTTGCATGGCGACGGACGGGTATTGGTATGCGATCGCTGTCGCCATCAACTTACCGCTAGTAGTGTGGAATTAAACTCTCTCCAACAGATGACCTGCATGACCAAAGGCTGTGATGGTCGCTACCAGATCGATCCCAATAATGGACTGGCATACTACCGCCAACTCTATCACAGCGGCGAAGTGCTGCGGATTGTCGCGGCCGACCATACCGGACTCTTGGCTAGAGATAACCGCGAGTTATTAGAAGAGCGATTTATCAATGGTCAACGTCGCTGCGATCCCAACTTATTATCGGCGACTTCCACGCTCGAAATGGGGATTAATATCGACGATTTATCCACCGTATTACTTTGCTCCGTCCCCCCTAGTACCGCCAACTTCCAACAGCGAATCGGGCGGGCGGGACGACGGGATGGGAATGCTTTAGTCAGTACCATTGCCAATGTGCGCCCCCACGATCTCTATTTCTATGCCGAACCGGAGGAAATGATCGCCGGATCTGTCACCCCCGCAGGTTGTTATCTGGATGCCTCAGCGATTTTAGAACGCCAACTGACAGCCTTTTGTCTCGATCGCTGGGTCGCGACAGGGATTACCGTCGGGGACTTTCCCAAAGCTCTCCGCGATGCCTTGAGCAATCTCGAAAAAGCCAATCTCCAGCGATTCCCCTACAACTGGCTGGAATATATTCACACCCGTCAAGCTCAACTCATCGCAGATTTTGAGGGACTATTTGACACTGAACTGGCCGAAAATAGCCGCAGTCACCTGCGGCAATTTATGGAACAAGGCGAACAGGATCGTGGCGGTTTGCGCTGGCGGATCGTCGATCGATTGCAAAGTATCCAAAATGAACGCAAGCGATTGGTGAGTCAAAAGACAGCTATGACCACTAAAATCAGATCCTATAAAGAATTGCCAGAAGCCCTGCAACAGCAAGATCCAGACAAACTCCGCGATCTCGAAATTGAAAAAGCTAGCTTTGGTCAACTGATTAAGGAGATCGATAATAAGCAGATCTTAAACTTTCTCACCGACGAGGGCTTACTTCCCAACTACGCTTTTCCCGAAGCGGGAGTCACCCTCAAATCGATTATTTGGCGCAATACAACTGCCAAAGAAGATCATAGTGGTAAACGGTATGAAACCTCTACCCTGACTTACGAACGCCCTGGCGCGTTAGCCATTCGGGAATTAGTCCCCAATAGCACTTTTTATGCCGAAGGGCGACAAGTCCGCATCGACCAAATCGATTTACAGCTTTCCGAGATCGAAGAGTGGCGGATGTGTCGTAATTGCAGTTGTGCATTGCAGCGCAATCGTCCCGAATTTCAAGCTAAATCCTGTCCCCGTTGTAGTGACGGGATGTGGTCGGATAGCGGACGCTTGCGATCGATGCTCCGATTGCGCCAAGTGGTGGCGACTACAGCCGATCGAGATAGTCGATTTGGCGATGATAGTGAAGAGCGCAACGCCGCTTTCTTTCAGCGTTCCCTGCTGGTAGACTCCGAACCAGAGTACCGCGAACAGACTTATTTAGTCGCAGATCCAGAATTTCCCTTTGGTTTTGAGTACATCTCCCGCTGTAACTTTCGGGAAATCAACCTCGGCGAACCCAGTCCGTTTGGCGAAAAAGTCACTTTAGGTGGGCGGAACTTTAATACCAGAGGATTTAAAATCTGTACGGGTTGTGGCAAGGTACTCAAGCGCAATCCTACCAATCAGAGTAAGGAACACAGCATTGCCTGTAAATATCGCGATAAACCCGATCTGGCAAAAATTCAAGATGTCCTCTATCTCTATCGGGAGTTTGAATCGGAAGCGATGCGCTTTCTCTTACCCGATGAAACTTTTTGGACGACCAAAGGGCAAAGCTCATTTATTGCCGCGCTCCAACTAGGTTTAAAACTCAAATTTCGCGGACAGATCGACCATCTCAAAGTGACGATCGCCGAGGAACCTCAAACCAACTCCAACCAGCGCAAATCCTTCCTCTACCTCTATGACAGCGTACCTGGGGGGACTGGCTACCTCAAACAGCTACTGCGAGATCCCCAAGAACTCCGCGATGTCTTCCAACAAGCCTTGGCACACATCCGCATTTGTCCCTGCGAAGATGGCTGCTATCGCTGTCTGTTTGCCTATCGTAGCAGCTTCGATTTAGATGAAACCAGCCGCCAAACAGCGATTTCCGAGTTAGCCGCCATCCTCAAACACTGGCCACAACTGACGGAAAACTCTCAGGGATTATCGGCAATTCGAGTAAATAGCAATTTTGAAAGCGAATTAGAACGCCGTTTTATCGAAGCAATTCGTCGTTATCGCGGCATAGATCGCCAACAAGAACCGCCCTTACTCAAACAAGACATCATTAACGGCAAAGCAGGTTACTATCTCAAGATCGGCGAAGCAGCTTGGATCGTCGAGCTACAAGTCTCGTTAGGTAAAAACGAGGGCGTGAATTATCCATCCCGCACTGATTTTATCTTCCGCCCTGCATCCAGTCGTTCTGCTAGTAAACCGATCGCGATTTTTACCGATGGCTGGGAATATCATCGCGATCGAATGGAGCAAGATATTCAGCAAAGATTGGCGATCGTTCGCACCAATAACTACTGGTGTTGGTCGATTACTTGGGATGATGTCGAAGCTCAGATCGACCGAGATCGTATTCGTAAAGGTGAGAGTAGAGATGGTTTAAACTGTGCCCTGAATCCTGGTTTCAAAGCTAATGCAGAAAATGTTTATCAGCAGTATCAATGTCTAGCTCTGCGTCCGCTAGAATCGCTGAGTAGCTTTGATTGGCTGATGGCTTACCTCGCCCATCCCGAAGCATCACAGTGGGGGCAATGGGCATTAATCCGGACGGCAGCGCAAGCAAACCCCAAGCAAGATTTACCACATTGGCAACAGCAGATCTCCGACTATTTAGGCAGTCAAGCGATTGAGAGTTGGTCTACCGAATCCAAATATATCGCTAATGCGATCGAGGTTTCTACTTTATTAAAAGTTTGGATTGGTGTCGATATTCAACGTCATCGCCAACTCGATCTATCAGCCAGTTTAGTTACGCTAATTTTGGCGGATCAAAACTTAGATCCAGATGGTGAAATAGTCCGAACTAACTGGGTAGAAATGTTGCGATTAGCCAACTTATACCAATTCCTGCCTCATTTCTACTGGCTGACTGCCAGTATGCACCAATCGGGAATCGTGCCACCGTTAGTAGTCGATGTTACCGCAACAGATTTACCCCCAGAAACTTCAACTTGGGCAGAAATTAAGAGCTTAATGGTAGCCGATGAATTAATCGACGCGATCGATCGAATGGAAGCCGAACGATGGCTATTACCAGAAGCTGGCTACGAACTCCTCGGCGAACGGCAACTAGTCATCGGCATGGCAGAATTAGCTTGGCTCGATGCCAAAATTGCGATCGTTCTCACCGCAGCAGATCGAGCGGCTTTCGATCGATCGGGTTGGATCGCCTATGAAACGAACGATCTCAATCCCGAACTATTAACAGATATTTACAGCAAACTTTCTCAGTAAAGATCACAGATGACGATGCTAGAAAATCAACTCCGATTGGCAATTTCAGACGAATTTTTTGATGCTTACAGTCGTCTACCCAAGAAAGCTCAGGGTAAAATGTCAGAGGTCATCAATCGCTTTAAACAAGCTCCGGCGCGATCGGGATTGAACTATGAAACGATCCATAATAGTCGCGACAAACGAATGCGCTCGATCCGCATCGATGAAGCCCATCGCGCGATTATCCTCAAACCAGATACGGGCAATACTTACATTCTCCTCTGGGCGGATAAACACGATGAAGCTTACCAGTGGGCAACTCGCAAGCGATGTATCATCAATGAAGTCTCTGGTGCCCTCCAAATCGTGGATGTCGAAGCAGTCGAGGCGGCAACCGATCGACTTCAGGAAAAATATGTCGCCCAAACTATCGGTAGATTCGACAATCTCAAAGATCGAGATTTAATGCGACTGGGAGTACCCAATATTCTCTTGCCAGCACTGCGTCAAGTAGTCACCGATGCAGATGTAGACCAAATTTTACCCCACTTACCTACCGAAGCCAGTGATGCCTTAATTATGTTAGCGGCGGGCTACCCGATTGGCGAAGTATTTGCCCAACTAGAAAAAACCAAAGAACAGCCCCCAATCGATCCAGAAGATTTAGAAGCTGCACTCGATCGTGTCGATAGCCGCAGTCGGTTTATCGTCATTACCGACGATGCCGAACTAGAAGAGATGCTGGCAGCTCCACTCGACAAATGGCGAGTATTCCTCCACCCCTCCCAACGAAACCTCGTCGAAAGAGATGCCAGTGGCTCCGTGCGCGTTCTGGGCGGTGCGGGTACGGGCAAAACCGTAGTTGCCATCCATCGAGCTAAATGGCTGGCTCAACACCGCTTTAATCGTCCAAGCGATCGAATTTTACTGACTACATTTACCAAAAACTTAGCCGTCGATATTGAAGCTAACCTGCGCTCGATCTGCTCGAAAGAGATTATGCAGCGAATTCGCGTCATCAACATCCATG
The DNA here is from genome assembly GCA_025351825.1 of Chamaesiphon sp. 341R_metabat_111. Taxonomy (GTDB): domain Bacteria; phylum Cyanobacteriota; class Cyanobacteriia; order Cyanobacteriales; family Chamaesiphonaceae; genus Chamaesiphon. Next base: position 17,264 of record JANXVE010000016.1, read on the forward strand.
CGTGGGTAGAAGAATTTCTCAAGCAAGAGGGAGTAGAAACCACAGTTATTTACGACGAAACTGCTACAGCAGAAATCTGGGAAGAAGCCTATCAGATCGCACCGCCAGAGCTAGAATACGCATTGAGTTTCTACCAAGAAGAGTGGCGAGATGTTGTCGTAGCACAAGGATGTCAAGTCGCCAAAGACTATCTAGTCGCCAAGCGCAATGGCAGAGGCACGAGATTGAGTCGTCAGCAACGACAAGCGATTTGGGTTGTCTTTGAAGAATATCGCAACTTATTAAAAGAACGGGGCAAACGCGAACCAGAAGATGCGATGCACGATGCTAGGCAAATTTTGGCAACTAAAGGCGCAGAAGCTTTACCTTATCAAGCAATAATTGTCGATGAAGCTCAAGATTTAAGCGATGCGGCATTCTCGCTGTTGCGATCGATTGTTGGTGAAAGTAAGCCCAACGACTTATTTATTGTCGGCGATGCCCATCAACGCATTTACGGCAAAGTTGCCACACTCAGTCGTTGCGGTATCGATATTCGAGGTAGATCGAAAAAACTTCGCCTTAACTATCGCACCACTGACGAAATTAGAGCTTGGGCGATCGCGATTTTAACGGGTGTAGCTGCCGACGATCTAGATGGTGGGTTAGACTCGACTAAAGATTATCGATCCCTCATGCATGGGGAAGTCCCAGTCATTCGAGGTTTCAATCGATTTGAAGAGGAAATTAATTATCTTCAGGAACTTTTAGGTAAGATCGAAGCGGAACAAGGGCTATCATCTATTTGTCTGGCAGTCAGAACGAATAAATTAGTAGATACCTACGAACAAGCCCTTAAAAACTTAAATATTCGCACTAAACGCATTCACAGACATCAAGCCGATAATCCAGCCGAAGCAGGGTTGAGATTAGCAACAATGCATCGGATTAAAGGCTTACAGTTCGACTATACGATTTTACCCGGACTCGACGAGCGGACGATGCCGCTCAAGAACTTAATCGATCGAGCTTCCGAACCATCTGCAAAAGAAAAGCTGCTTGCTGGCGAACGTTGCCTACTACACGTCGCAGCGACTAGGGCGAAAAAACAAGTTTTTGTCAGCTATTTCGGCAATCCCAGCAATTTTTTAGACCTGAATAGCTATCCTTGAAAAGTACGAGACATAGCAACTCTAGACTTACCCAGAGCATGTTTGAGGCTTTTATCTGGTTCCATGTAATTACATGGAACCAGATAAAAGCCTCAAACCATGACTCAAAGCTGTGATGAACCATTACTATTAGATATCAAATCGGAGCGGATAGATTCTACAAAATAAGCTCAAATTGTTTTTCTATCTGGGTTACAACCTTTATCAAAAGTTCCATGTAATTACATGGAACCGCGCAAGTAAGTTAGGATCGCCTCTAGATCTACATTTCCAGCGATTAATATCTTAACTTGCTCTACCTGCGCTGGCTTCACCGAAGCAATCTGAGAACGATATGTACCATCATCAGTCTTCTCCTTCCAAGTAAGTTGCCAGAACCAATGAAAAATATTACCTGGATCTCGACTCCCTTCAACAAGAGGATATTCAACGATCTTGCCAGTTTTCAATCGTTTCTTTTTGGTGCGTTGGTAGAGAGTACCACTCCTACCAGGTACGCGGTTGCCACGTAACTTCATCTATAATAGTCATTGAAAATATTTTTTTGATGTGATGGCTAATTTAGTCATCACTCTTTTCTATTATAGAATTGTCGCCCAAGTAATTGTAATATTTTTAATTCAAATTTGATATTAACTCGTCGAGTTAAATCGATAATTTTCACTCAACGAGTTAATGGCTGCGAGGATTATTTTCGGTGACAAGCTCTAGTTGTGAAGAATCAAAATGGAAGACAATTCACCAAAAGAGCGGTCTAAATTTGCACACTTTCAGGTGGGGTTAGAGTGCTAAATATCTTTTCTAAATGCCTTAGAAAAGATATTTAGCTAAGATCCAAATTGTTTTTTGCGATTCGAGCAAAGAAGAATCTGTACCGACCCCATATCGCAACATTACTAGCTAGTTTTAGCGCAAGCGGTGACTGGATGAGGCGGACACTAAGGATCTTTATTGATAGCTAGGGCACTCGTCCGCGTCATCAGTCAAAAACCAGCCGCCCAGCAGGGTAATGGTTTTGGCAATCTCGCTAGGCGAGGGATAGATTTTGCCGCTTAGTTTCCGCTAATTGTAAATATTTTCAAAGCTATACTGATAGGTAATGATATACAAAACCATATACTTATCCAAGAGCGTAGCGATCGACTGGGGAAGTTCAGGGGGGAGGCAAGAGAGCACTACAAGTTTTGTTTCGGAATCGTAGCTTTTTAGAATCTCGCTGATTTCAGCGATTGCCGACGCAGGTAATCCGGGAATTTTAGGGACAATTTTGGCAATCAGATCGGCAGGAGGAACGACAGTATGGTCGTCGATTAAATTCACAATCACGCCCCCACCACGATCCTTAACAGTATCGAGCAGCTTATGCAATCGTTTTGAGGGGATGGGATCTAATGTTGCCCAGTATTTTTGAAGTTCGCCGGAGATTTGGAGCTTGGATGCTTCGGGAAGTCCAACAACTTCAATCGTTTGTTTGCTACAGCGCGGTTCTAAGCGGTAACTATTGCACCGCAACTTCTGTCTTCTGGCATCACCCATACTTACTTTGAGAATTGAGAATGTAAATACGTTAACTGTAACATGATTAGTCGCAGCTCAAATAAGTATAAACTAATTAGACCCTAGAGCTATTGACAACTTTAATTGTTTACACAAACAATCATAGTAATAATCTCTGGAAATCCAGCGATAAGCATTGTGTAGACAGCTAATAATCTCATGCCAAAGCGAAGCATTCTCATCAAGAATACCAACTGTGTCTACATATCGGTTGAGAAGTTTTCCAGCCTTAATTACTCCAGTTAAAGCATCAAAAGCTAGTCCCTCTAATTTAGCTCTGACGCTGCGTTTAGTTGCGGCGTTACTTCTCTTCCAGAAGATAGAGTTCCAAATTTTCCAGCGGCTTTCAAGGAGGTTTCGAGCGATCTCTAGCTCGGATTGTGCCTCAATTAATAACGGTTCTTCCATACTAACTGGAAACTGTTCGAGCTTTTTTATTGCCACAGAAATCGTTGCTGTTGCTGCATACATAGTGTTTTCAATTAATGTACGAACAAAGCCAACCTGTAAACTAGAGGAAGACAGGTCGGTTTTGTTTGGGAGAATTTATTTATTAACGATTAGTTTTTTAGCTCATTCGATCGAGTCAAGTCATCCAACGTTGCGGGTTTGCAAATTAGTTCTCTTAACTGCTCCGAGAAGTCGGGAAACTGTCGATCGCAATGAAAAAGAGCTTGATGAATCCACCAAGCTCTTTTCGTTGTCGATAGCTCGTCCATCGCGCGAATAGTTGCTCGATACAAGCCAAATCTGGTTTTGTACTGGAAAGGGTTTCGCATGAGATCTCAACGGCAAAGGTGGATTAAGTGCGTCTCCACGGCACAATATCGGTCGCTGGAAGTGAAGGATTTTGGAGGATTGGAATAACGATTCCCCTTCAGGGAGGCTTCGCCAACGGCTCCTAGTTCGTCAAGCCACTCTGAAAACTGGCGACGTTTCTTGACGCGGCTGGGATGTTCGAGCGGCAGCACCGCGACCAGCTCCCCGCCAGGAGCAAGCCAATCGTAAGCATGGCAAACATGTTCGATGTGGGCATCTTTACCAAAGGGCGGGTTCATCAAGATCCGGTCGTAGATCGGGCGAGGGGTAGCAGTCAAAAAGTCTCGACCCAGCGGCGGAAAACCAAGTAGGGTTAGAGCTTCAACTAAACCATTATTCAGCTCGAAGCAGTCGATATGCTTGATTCCTAAGTCCCGCAACGCAAGACAAATATCGCCAGCTCCGCCCTCTGGGTCGAGGCAGTGGTGTTGGGGCTGGACGTTGGCTAGTTGCAGCATTCGAGCGACGATCGCGCCTGGGGTTGGGTAGAAGTCGGGCACTTGTTGATAGATGGCTTTGCGTCGCAGTTCATCGACCCGTTCGCCAATCGGATCGGGCTGTCGGACAGTGGGATTGCCCAAACTTTCTAACAGTTCCACCGCCACCAGAGCCGCGCTAGCACTGTGGATGCTTACAGCTTCTAACCTTTGAGCGATCTCATGACCGCGATCGAATCCCGTATAGAGATATTCAAGCGATTTGGCTCCTTCTCTTTGCCAATGAAAGATAGAAGCAAAGGGTTCGAGATGACTGCGGTTGCTAATCTTTGAAAGTTGGGTGGGGCAAGTACCATCGCGATGTCGAGCGGCAAGCCCAATCAACCAACTTTGGATAAGTTGCAGCCGTTGTCCGTCCTCGCGCATACTGCTAGCAATGCGCGAGCGACGAGCGGTGATATTTTGTTGTCCGATTGAAGGACTTAGCTTGGATGAAATCGCTGTGTCCATTGCCGCTGCCAACTTTTGCAACTTGTCTGCTAACTGGGGATTGGGTGGGGGACAGTTAGCAGGAGTGGAAAAATCTAGAGTTAATTGTCGATCGATATTGGAAATAGTCATAATTGTAGTGAGTATGATAATAAATGGGCACAAAAAAGCCAGCAATTAGTGATAATTACTGGCAAGATTCATACAGCAGGATAATTGGCAGAAATCGAGCACCTATCGAAGTGCATGGTACCGCTATTGCCAGCATTAATTTGATGCCAGCCGATCTAAAATTTGTGCATATATTCGGTTAAAATAGTGATAGCTGAGGTTGAAGAACATCGGTCGTACAGAGAACCTGATTATCGATCGCCACAATTAAATCTGCGGTAACAATCGGAGTTCCTGTCTCTTTCCAAGAAAAATAGGATTGAGAGTAAGGGCAGTAATGTATTTCTTGCAAAGGTGGAATGGTAGATAAACTCATGCCAATTAAAATGCCTTCGCAGTAGGCATGTACATTTTTACGTTTATCCTTTAAAACCCGTTGCCGTCCGCGTTCGGAAACATAGAAACGTGGATATTTGATAACTAAATTATCGGTATGTCCGACGAGTATCCATGATTTGTTTATTTGTTGGGTTAACGACATATTTCCGGTATTGAGGTTGCGGTAACAGCGAGTCAACAATCCGGTACAAACTTGCCAGTTAATATCTTTAGTCATAGTTTTCAATTGATAATTAATAGCATCGAACCCTGTCTACTTAATTCGACAGGGTTCGATCTGAGTAATAGATGAGGCTAGAGGCTTAAATAAAGTCCAGTTGCTTCCTCAAACACACTGCGGACATTTTCAAGGGGGAGATTTTGGTAATTACCTCGTTCGACAAACTGTAAATTTTTAATATCCAGAAATAACAGGAAGTACTCATCAGTTTGCAGATTTAAAACAATCTGACAACAGTTAATTTGATTGCTCCGAGGAAACTTGAATTGGATGCCTGGACGGTCGGCATCGTAAAAGTATCCTTTAACAAAGCTGTGCGCTCCACGCATTAATTTCAACTTTCGATGATTACCGATTAATCGAAAAATGCCGATAACAACTTCGTCCAGATAAGCTAAGTCTCGTGCGATTACTGTGTGCATGATTTTTAAGTAATAATAGGCGAATAAAAAGCACCAACGGCAATTAAGAGCTGGTGCTTGAGGAGATAGATTGAGTTAGCCAACGATTAAACTAAAACCTCTAGGACTGGAGAGTCAATAGTTTCCGGTAGATAATCCAGGCATTCTGCGGCTAACTCCTCGTCATCATCGATATGCCAGTTAGTTCGCAAACTTCGAGCGGACTTCGATCCAAGAGCGGGATAGCTGCAATCGAAGCCGAATTCTTCGGGATCGTCGCAATTGTCTGGCTCGTGCCAGTAATCCCCATAGAGACAATTGGCACAACTTATTTTTTGTAGATCGCACATGAAATTTATCTCCTAATTGATGCCAAAACATTGCGGCTACAGCCGCAGTTTCCTGGGCTGAAATGATTACTTTGAAGGTGGTGGGCTAAAAACCTGAGATCGGACTGATTCGTGGTAGACGTTCACCTCGCCATAACGCGGATCTTCGAATTTATCGATCGGATAAGAGCGTAAAATGTAGGGAATAAAGACACAAAAAAGCCAGCGACTATTAATTGCTGGCTAGATAAAGGTAAAGAGCTAGACAGTTCAACCGATTCGTAAATGTGTTCCTCTCGGTTGCATAGTGGCAATTGGTTTACCATCAACAATCAAACTATCTTCTCCAGATTCAGCCAGCTTTTTCAGCACGGCTTGACGATTGACTTTATAAGTCGTGGCAATCGTTACCAA
>JANXVE010000168.1 GCA_025351825.1 Chamaesiphon sp. 341R_metabat_111
GGCACTGGCTTCGGGATCTATGCCGCCGATGTGGGCGACGCTGACGACGAGATCGAGGTCGCGCATGACTTCGCTGAAGATGCGGGGCTGGATATCCGCGAGGGGGATGGATTTGGAGTCGTCACGGTGGTGGAAGTTGAGCCGATCGATTGTCAAGCCTTCTACTTCCATTGGTGTGTAGTAGCCATTGGCAAAGGAGACTGTGGCAGTGATGCCAGATTGATGGAAGGTGCGGCGTACACCGTCACCCACAGCGGAGAGCCAGCCCCGCTGTCCAAATAGAGCGATCGCCTGACGGGGATTGACTTGATGCCCTTCGTAGCGTTTAGATCCGGTTTTAGTCTGTTCACCAGTTGTCACGACATAAAGTTCGCGGAAGACTTGTTTAAACGGCTGTTGGCGGGCACTGGTAAAGCATTCCTCCTGCCACAGGTGCCACTCTTTAGTAACTAAAAGATCGTGGGAATGGGCAATGCGGAGTTTGGGTGCAGTAATTTGAACTGTCCCGTGGAGATTGACCAGCTCGGTGCCGTTGGCGGCGAGATAGCCGATTTCGGGTTGCGGGGTGTCGCTGATTAGTACCAGTTGACGCAGCATCGGCGCAAGAACGGGATGCTGGGCGAGCTGCTGGAGTTCTGCACTGGTAAAAGCATCGCCACGATTCATCGCTTGTTCGAGAGAGAGACGCATCCGAGATGCTTGCTTGACGATATCTTGCTTACGATCGATCAGTGCCTCAACCTCAATATTTTTCTTCAGCTTGGCGGGAACGGCTTTGAGCGTTTTTCCGGCTTTGACGATCGTGATTTCGGGTTTGCCAGCGGTGATGCTGAGGGCGACGCTAGTATCTTCGACGGTGATTACCTGTGGCTGGTTGACTAAATCGGCGATTGCCACAGCTTCCATTGCCCATTGCAGCCGTTGAGGATCGGCAAATCCAGCGGTGCGGGCAAGGTTTTCCATACCGATTTCGATGCAGAGCTTTTCGCTAGCGCGGCGTTGCGAACCAAATTTCTTGCTGGTACGCAGAAATTCTTGATAGATCTGATAGCGATTGAGGATGTCGGGTTCGCGTTTTTTGCCTGAGTCGAGGGGGCAAAGTCCGAGGGCGCGGACGGAATCTTGGTGGCGTTTTTTGACGATTCGATCGATCGGTTCTTTCCGGTCTAATTGACCTAACATCGCGCTGGCAAACTGTTTGGCTCGCTGATGTCCGGCACCACAACAGGCATATTGAGCCGCCCCATCAAAGCGGTTCCAGTTTGCCGCGCCCAAGCTGGCGTAGGCTCGCTGGAACCAGTCCACATCTACGGCACCATCGCGCAGGCTTTGTTCGGACAACGGCGTGCGTTCGCCAATTTGGGCAGCATAGGAGAAGCTATCTTTGGTGTGGGCATGGATCCACCACACGCCATCGGCAAAACCAGGCAGATCGATCGATTGCTGGATATAGTTCACCCACTGCGGTGCAAAAAATGCCAGTTGCAGCAGCTTCTCCTCACTAATTTTGGCGGCGCGGACTTGCTTGGCAAACTCGACGGGAGTTTCACCCAAATTGGGAAAACTGTAGCGCATCAATTGACTGATCGTCGCGCCTTTGCCCTTGTCGCCCCAGCCCGACACCCGCTTCAAACCAGCGATTTCTAATGCTTGCAAGAGTTTCACTACGGTGGGAATGCCTTCGACTGAGCCGAGACAGATGGCGGCATTAGTTGCGGCTGTGGGCAGATCGCCCCGCTGACATTCGATTTCGAGAATGCGATCGCGACAAATTTTTGCAGCTTCGAGTGCGGGTGGATAGGGAACATAATTGAGATCGTAAAAAGTGAGATTCCGCAGATCGCCAAAATCAGTTCTAATCTTTTCAATTACAATCGGACTATTGAGAATGTCTTGCCCAAATCTGTCCCCGATTAAGTAATAAATCAGATCCGCTTGACTCGCTAATTTGTGACTGTGAGCGATCGACACATCTTCAAAACTAGTCGCCGATCCCCAGGAGATAAAATATCGCCAAACGCTGAGATCCATCCAAGTTGTCATCTCCCAACGACGTTGGAAATCCTTGGCAGTGTAACCCTGGGGTAATTGGGAGAAATTTTTCAAACCATCAACGAAAAAGTTCAAATCATAGATACTATCCTCCTGTGTTGGCGGAACAGCAGCAATTTTTTGTTCTAGTTCGATCGGATCTACACAGCTTAAAACTGTTGCCAATAAATTAATTGAAAAGTCTATTTTCTGAGGTTCTTCATGGAGATAAATCAGCCAATTGATGACGCTAGCACCGATCTCTGGGTAACGTAAATCTAGTTTGAATTTCGCAAAATGTGTGTGGAAGATATTCCGAATCTGATAATAACTAGATGATTTATCATGCAGTTCCAATTCTGGGTCGGTGGAGCTATTATATTCATTATTAGTCTGATATCTGGGCGCAACAGCGCGAATCAATTCTAATCCATCCCGATCTTTCGATCGTTTACCTGTGTACCAGTTTTCCCACACATCAGCAAGTGGCAATTGTGCTAAGTTTTCTTCACGCGATAGTTTAGGATCGATTGAGGGAAACCGCCACGATTGCAGATTACCAAATGAATGTTCTTCTAGCTCTCCAGCATAATCTTTCAGTTGAACTGGAGTTTGAGCGTGTTTGTGAATCAGTTCATCGATCGCTAGTAGCGTACTTTTTGCTGCTGCGGTATTGAGTTCCACCGGATGAGGACAAGTAACTGGTTTTGGTGCGTACAAGTCTGCCATATTCACCAAACCCAAGGCATCGCGCAGGGTGAGCGGTTGAGCTTGTCGCGTTGAAATCCGCTTCAATAGCTGAACTTCAGGATTGGTTACTTTATCTCCTTGCTTAGTTTGATAGCTCTGAGCGATCGCCTGACAATCATCGGCAGATCGATCGACCTTGACTAGTTCAGCTAATAGTTCTAGTCCCGCTTGGCGTTGTAAAATATCCTTGGCAGCAAGTAATTTCTGCGCTGAATCGATCGCCTGAAGGTCTGGCTGCTTAATTAATAAACCTAAAATGCCCTGGCGCAGATCGCTAGATTTGCGCGTTAATAATCCGATTAAATGTGTAGCTTCATCTGGCTCGATTTGACACTTCTGTAATGCGGTCATTACCAGTGAACGCACATAGCTACTCGAATCCCCCGTTAGGTTCAATAATATCTGGCGAATTTCACGATCGATCGGTTCGACGTTAGCCAACATCCCGACGATGATACCTCGATAATATGCATTACAGATCCCAAGATAGGGAATCATCAATTTCGGCGATCTCTTGCCCAAATAACTAGATAAAATCGCCACCAATTGTTCTTGTGAAGCTTCCAGGGAAATCCAATCCCACACAAGTTTGGCTAATCGCTTAGGCTGAGGCGACCACAGTGGGAATACTGTTACTAAACGATCGAATACAGATGGAGAAACAGATTGCAATTCTTCACCATAAGTAGAAAGAGATCGCAATGCCAACCATGCCACTCGATCGTCAGGATCTTCGATCGCGCTTAATATTACCAATCGTGCTGGAATCAATCGGAGCTGATTCAAAAAGTGAATCGCTACAAATCGATGACTAGCTTCAGAGTGCTGTAGTAATATTTTGGCAGATTCGATCGCTGTCGCCGCATTGGTAAACCCGATCGACCACAGGGCCAAATACACCGTCTGACCATCTTCACTTACCAGCCCTGCTTGCTGCCGATCTGGGTCAGTCAAAAACTCTAGCACCTGCGCCACAATTACTCGTGCCTGCTTTTCCTGCAACACATCCAGATCGAAGCCAAACCAAACATCCACTGCACGCAGAGTTGCTGCAAACCGGATGAGATTTTCGTCTAAAATCAGCCGTAGCATCCGCTGGAAGGCGATCGGATGTGCTTCATCTACGCTCTCCAAAATCGACTGGCGCAAGCCCTCTTGCCGCTGGGCCGCCACCAACAGCTTTTCGACAAATTCCCAGCCGTCAGGTCGATTGGCAATCAGCAGCGATCGCACCACATGGCGACCCATTGCCCCAATTTCATGTTCACCCTTGGCTGACGCAACTAGAATCTCAAACACTTCTTTACCCACCGCATCATCAAGATCGATCGCAGCACCAAACAAATAACCCAAACAATCACTGTTATAGCCTAGATAACTGCACCAACTCGCCAACTCCGGCATATCTAATTCGTAGTTTCTGACAATATTAATCAACCACTGCAACCACGATCGCTGTTTGTTACTCGTCGCACCAGGCCAGCGAAAAGACTTGCGATTGTATCCTTCTTGATAGGTCCAACTGGTTTCAAAACTGCGCCAAGTAGCTTCAACGATGGGAGCAAACTGCGGGAACAGCACCTCAAAAATCTTGACTCTGTCAGCAGGTTTCAAGCCGTTCAGGTTTTTAATGCTGTCTTCAACAAGTACGTTATTCAGATATTCCGTTTTGACTAGATTACCAGTTGAATCGTGGGAGAAGATGCCATACCCGATCGATCTCAGTTTGGCGGGGAGTTGGGCGAATTTAGCGAGGCGCACGGGCTGCCAGTCAGTGACCTGATATTCTTTGAGACGAGCTTTGGCGACTTCGGGGTTAAGCATCAGATGTTAGGCTATGGATTTTGGAGATAAAACTATGGAATACGATGCCGATCGAGCGATCGCGATTCTTCATCAAGCACTGGCTGTCTGTCGCGGGGTTCTATATTCAGCCCGTACGGGTGATGCAACTCAAGGCGAGATCGAACGCTTGCTCGAAAGCACCAGCGGATACGCGCTCACTGCCTTGATGGGTGCAGATACCTACACCCAAGTCTTGAAACTAGCAGAAGACTTATCACCAGAAGATAGGGATGCTTTGCTGGCAATTAGTGATGACCCTTATTAATCTAGCGATTGCGGGAATTGCTGAATTGATGCTAGAACCTGTGGTAGGGGCAATTCATGAATTGCCCCTACCACAGGTTCTAGCAATCGAAAAGGTCTCTCATCATACTTGTATTCAGCAATGCCGAGATTGCGGTTAGAAGAGGATCGGTTTCAGCCCCCAACTAAAGGTGTCAGTCGCAGAAATAGCAACTCAGAGCTACTCGTCAGATCCACCTGTGCCGTCAAATCTTCCTGCTGTCGATCGTCAATAAATACCAGATAGAACCCATCCTGAAAAGCTTGCAACGCAGTCTCGATCGCACCCTGGACATCAATCTCCTGGTCGAGTTCACTCCCGCCACTGCTGACCTTTCCTACAGCCACCCCCGCTTCAATATCAACCAAGCCCAATACCTGCGTGAGTCTTCGATCGGCTTGTCTGGTTTGAAATGCCTGGATTTCCGATCGAACAATCAGACTCAACAGCTCTGCCAACGTCGCAGATGCCACTGGCAGATCCATCTGCCAAGTGGTAAACAGGTTTTGGCTCTTGCCTAAAACTTTGCCAGATATCGTCAGGGTAGATGAAGCCATCGCCACAATTATGTATAGAGCATTTTTACTACTTTGCTCAGTATAAATCACAAAGTAACAGATAAGAGTTGAGAATTAAGAATTAAGAATTAATCAGTAAGTTTTGAGGCTAGGGTTTGTCACCTAATTTTCGTTAAAATAGGGGCGTAAATATCCTTCAGTTGAGATCGCAAATCAGGGATATCTTGTCACTAGCTATTAATCTTTCCCTACACCAGCCACCATCCCATTGAAACCTCTAATTATCGGCATCACCGGAGCATCCGGCTTAATTTATGCCATTCGTGCCATCAAGTATTTACTAGAAGCCGACTACCAAATCGAACTAGTCGCATCGAAATCTACCTATATGGTATTTCAAGCCGAAGACCAAATCAGACTACCCAGCGAACCAGACGAGCAAGCAGCCTTTTGGCGCGAACAAGCTGGCGTACCCACAGCGGGCAAACTTCGGTGCCACCGCTGGGGAGATGTGGGGGCGAATATCGCCAGTGGCTCCTTCCGCACCCAAGGGATGATTATTATCCCCTGTAGCATGAGTACAGTCGGCAAACTAGCCGCCGGACTTAGCGGCGATCTGCTCGAACGCGCTGCCGATGTTCAGCTCAAAGAAGGACGGAAACTGGTAATTGTCCCCCGCGAAACTCCTTTTAGTCTGATTCATCTTCGTAACCTGACAGCTCTCGCCGAGGCTGGAGCCGCGATCGTCCCAGCCTGCCCCGCATGGTATCATAAGCCTCAATCGATCGACGATCTAGTCGATTTTGTCATTGCTAGAGCCTTGGACAGACTCGACATCGATTGCATTCCAATTAATCGTTGGAAAGTAGATGAATAGTGGTTTAGTGGTTTAGTGGATAGTGGTTTAGTGAATAACTAGTAGTAGCATTAATTCCAGTCCCCCAGTCCCCCAGTCTCCCCGTCCCCGAGTCTCCCCGTCCCCATGAAAATTATTCTCGCTCTAATCGCAACGATTTTACTGGGGACTCTGGTGGCATCGAATTTATCGCCAGCGATAACGACGATCGTTCTTAGTCAACCGACAATCATATTACCGATCGGAGTGTGGTTATTAATCGCGATCGGGTTGGGCTTACTCTCTAGTATTCTGATTCAATTGGCGATATTTGTCGATCGAAGATTATTACAGCGAAATATTCGTCAATTGCAAGCGCGATTGCAACGATCGGACGAAGATGTCTTTACATATACTTCATCAGTACCTGAATCTGTTGGCGTTCGCGCAGCGTCTGCCTCCGCAGAAGCCTCTTCTCGGAACGAGACGCTTCGCGAACGGAACGAGAATCGATCGTCACCGCAAAAAACCGCCCCAGCAGATTTTGACGATAGTAAAAAGTCCTCACAACAGAAAGACAGCACTTCAAAACCTAGAAAAAGCCTATTTAATAGTTATCGATCTCCATCGGTTGTGGATAATCCAGCTTCAAGTACAGATCGATCGACAAATCAACATTCAGCCAAACCCATCGGCAATGACAGTGATGATTGGGAAGTAGAACCAGTCTCAAATCGTCAATTGGAATGGGAAGATTTAACCTCACCCCGCCAGCAAAATAGCCAATCGTCAAATAGTAGCACCAACATCGATCCTGGTTCCATTTATCCAGAGCGACGCAACCAAAAAAATGACTCTCAACCCGAACAAACTCGTAGAGAAGTATACGATGCCGACTTTAGATTGATTCAGCCCCCGTATAAACAGCCGATTGAAACTGAATTTGATGACGATCGAGAATCAGCCAATTTTGAGTACACTGAAATAGATGAAGCTGACGATTTCGATGCCGGATCATTAGTCAAACCAACAGTGAATAGTCGTTCTACAGCTTCAAAAAACTCAGATGATGAAGATTGGGGATTTGATTTTGAAGATCGAGATCCGCCAGTTCGTAGAAATTGAGATCGATCGTGGTCATTTCTCAATTAACTTTAAACTGAATTAGAACTATTATTATAATTGCGTGCATGATAGACTAATATAAAGTCAGCTTCATCACGGCTAATATCTGGAGCAAACTTCATATTTAGCCAAAAATATCCGTCGTATCCACTAATCAAACCATGTCTAAAGTCGATTCTACAGCAGAACTAACTCCATCTACGACCCCACTTACTGGGAAGGCTCTGCTTCAAAAAGTCAAAGAACTTTCGCATCTTGCCAAGCGTGAAACAGCTACCCAGTGTGGCTATATTAAGACTACCAAAGCAGGTATTACCCGCACCGATCTATCTGGATTTTATGATGCTGTACTCACAGCTAAAGGTGTCAAACTCGATGAAACCAGCAGAGACAATCGTGGTAAAACCGCGACTTATAAAGCCACGGTTCACAAAAACGGTCAACTGTTAATTGGTGCTGCTTACACCAAAGAAATGGGCTTAAAAGAGGGCGATACTTTTAGCATCAAACTAGGTTATAAGCATATTCACTTAGTTCAAGATAGCTAAATTAGGCTTTGGGGTTTAGGCTTTAGGCTTTAGGGATAAATGTCCACGTGGAGAATTAAATCCCTCGATTGAAGTCTGTCTACCCATCCAGAGACAAAGTATTTAACACTAGTTGTTATCAAAATTAAAGCCTTAGCGATCGCTAAGGCTTTTCGAGTTTAAAGTTGGCAATAAATTAGCTACTTACCAGCTACGACATGGCTAGTAACGAACTTAACAACTTCAGCTAAACCCGTACCAGTTTTGAGATTGGTAAAAATAAATGGTCGAACGCCGCGCATCTTGATACTATCGCGTTCCATGATTCCCAGATCGGCTCCAACATGCTCTGCAAGGTCGATCTTATTGATAACTAGCAAATCGGACTTGGTAATGCCTGGGCCACCCTTGCGGGGGATTTTGTCACCACCTGCGACATCGATCGTGTAGATGGTTACGTCTACTAGTTCGGGGCTAAATGTAGCTGCCAGATTGTCTCCACCACTTTCGAGAAAGACGATATCTAGATCTGTGAATTTTTGCTCTAATTGTTCGATTGCGGCAATATTCATCGAAGCATCTTCACGAATTGCGGTGTGAGGACAGCCGCCAGTTTCGACACCAATTATTCGCTCTGACTCCAGTGCTTTGCTCCTAACCAGAAATTGAGCATCTTCTTGAGTATAAATATCATTGGTCACTACCGCCAATTGATATCGATCGCGCAACTGCTTGCACAATCCATCCAGTAGTGCCGTCTTACCAGAACCGACAGGTCCAGCAATGCCAACGCGGAGGGGGGTCATGAGGGGTGTGGGGGGTGTGGGG
>JANXVE010000171.1 GCA_025351825.1 Chamaesiphon sp. 341R_metabat_111
ACTGTAAAACCCAATTGTTACTCAGTTTAAGACGATATAAGCTAATCGAATCGATTGCCAAGGCTGGAAAGAGCATTCTGTTGTCGATCGATAAAAATTTCTAATGAATTATTAAATTACATGGAGGTTTTCCGTTAACCCAGTTTTTGGTTCCAATGCTACTCGACCCCCGATAGCGAAAATTCCTCAAACACTCCCGTAGTATTTATTGGGGATTTGTCCGAGAAGAGCCTGATAGAATCAGGCTTTTAGCGATGATCTCAGTCGGCTATCGGAGATTTCTGCTCTACCAAAGATTTTAAGAGTAAGATTTGCATCTCCACGCAGGTGGTGGGTATACTTTCAATATGTCTGTTCACAACATAATGATCCGCCCTTTTTGTTAATTAGGCGGCGGTTGGGGTAAGAGGTGGCTCCGTAATAAAGGTTGAATCACCCTGGGACAAGCCCTCACCAAGCGGTGGGGGTTTTGTTTCATCTGGGCTACCTCTTATTATGCCCTCTTTGTACTAGAAACAAGTTATTTTGCTGGGGGCAAGAGAAAATCAATGAGATTTTCTTGCTCAACAACGTAAGTTACAACATCTTTATAAATCTTCAAAGCTTTAGCCCGACCGAATTCCACCCAAAATTCAGGAGCATTGTCTGAGTGAATTGTAGTGTTGCCACACAGCACTACGACTTTACTAATCGGACGATTCCGTTCTGCACTTGATGTTCCGAGTAACGAGCTTTTGAGATTTTTAAGATAAATAGTTGATTGCAGTTGTTCGATAGTTTTGGTTAAAGAATCCCATCTCCGAGGTTTTTTGCCAACTTTATAAATATAAAAAAGTTTTTTATCATCCCTCCACTTTACTTTACCAGTATCATGATTTCTAAGTAGTAAAGCGAAAGCCCTCTTATCAGGCATTTTTACAAACAAATCTATAAGTGCAATATTTGTTCTGACTCTTAAAGTAATTACTATTCCATCTTTTCCAAAACTTTCCAGCAACATTTTTGTAACTGAATATATTCGCCGAACTCTCGTGAAATATTCGATGCTTAAACCCGTAGCAGTAGCTCCAGCCATCGTTCCCAATGGATAAATTGGCAAGATTAGAGACGCAGTAGTAAGAAAGCCAGAAATTCCATAAGCTATCATTAAACGGTTTTCTTCAGCTTCCAATTCCACTAAGATGTCACGGTTCTGAATATAGTCACTATCCGGCAGACTGATCGGTGGTCTAATGATTTGCTCGTCATCTAATGAGTTAGTTGTCATAATAGCCAACAGTCACAGCTATCTTAATTAAGCTTGTTTTTGAATTATAACTCTAGCAGTTGGGGGACGATCGATCTAATCTGGGTTGGAGATGTTGGTACTGGTGGGTTAGGATTAAAAGTTAAACCGATCTGATTCAGGCACTTGTCAACCAATCAATGTCTTCTTTCCTCCCCGAATTCCTGGAACGACAACCCATCACCGTCCAACTCCTATCGACTTGTCGGGCGATTGGTGAATTCAAAGGCAAACAGTTGTTGTTTGCCCAACAGTCCCCCGAACGGTTAGAACAACTCCGACAGGTAGCCGTAATTCAGAGTACCGAGTCCTCCAACCGGATTGAAGGAGTGATCGCCCCCTTGCGGCGGATCGAAGAACTAGTCGCTCAAAAGACCACTCCACAGAATCGTTCCGAACAAGAAATCACTGGATATCGGGACGTATTAACGACGATCCACGCCAATGCAGACCGTTTGTATTTCACGCCTGGTTTACTACAACAATTCCACCGCGACTTGTACCAGTTTCTACCCGCTGCGGGTGGACAGTGGAAAATGACCGATAACAACATTGAAGAAACCCATCCTGATGGCACCGTGCGGGTGCGATTTGCCCCCGTCCCCGCCTATCCAACGCCGATGGCAATCCAGGACTTACACCAGCGGTTTAATCGCCGCTGGGATGAAGAATCATTCGAGCCACTATTGCTCATTCCTGCCTATGTGCTGGACTTCCTCTGTATCCACCCCTTCCGCGATGGCAATGGGCGGATGGCAAGGTTACTAACTCTGTTACTGCTCCATCGGGCTGGTTACGAAGTCGGTCGCTATATCAGTCTCGAACGTCTGTTCGAGCAAACCAAGGAGAGTTATTACGATACCCTGTACCAGTCTTCTCAAGGGTGGCATTCAGGAGAGCATTCGCTCTTACCTTGGTGGGAATACTTTACAGGCGTGATTTTGGCAGCTTATAAGGAGCTAGATAGTCGAGTTGGAGTCGTAACTACAGGTAAGGGCGTAAAACGACAGCAGGTATTAGAGACGATTGCTCGTCTCCCCTCACGTTTTAAGGTGGGAGAAATTATCCGTGCTTGTCCTGGAGTCAGCCAGCCCACGATCCGGCGCGTTTTGGACGAACTCCGCTTGGAGGGTCAGATTCGCTGTATCCAGAAGGGGAAAGATGCCGAGTGGGAAAAGAGCTAATTGCTGTTAAAGCGATCGGGTCGCGATCGCTTTAGTCTATTGGTAATTTTGAGATGCTAAATCCCTCAAATATTTAGCTCAAGCTGATTTCAGCTTCTATCTTGTTCTCTAGAAGTCGGGATTTTGAAGGCGATCGCGTTTGGGTGAATGCGATCGTTTGCCTGACGATGCGATCGCATTACTTGTCTGTGAGATAAAGAACTGTGTACCATCAACCGTTTTGATTGTGCCAGATCCTTGACATCAATTTCTTGATGTATTAGGGGTCAAATGAGTATCTGTACAGAAAGTGCGATTCGTTGTAGTTGAATCACGGTAGCCAGTCCGTAAATAACACTACCAGCCTGGTATCGAGACATGATACATCTCAATGGCTGAACTGTCCGAGAAATGCAGGTGCAAGTCCTGCCTCTCAAACTCAGAGATGAATCTCTATCTGCCCACACCGACACGACTCGGAATTCGTGAGAGTGAAGCTGGGAACAGGGCACAATCAGACATCAATTGCAGATGACACTGGTGCTAATGAGGAGTCCCTACGATGAAATCGAGCCTAGAAAAGCAACCTAACAGAAGGCAGACGCAATCCTAATGTCTGACCACGCCAAAGATTAGTATCCCGCCGCGTATTTTTTGAACAACGGCATGAGTAAGGGGTTTTGGCGGTTGAAGTGGCTACATCTAACGGGACAATCAATCTCTTGGACGGAACGAATAAAAACGTGCTTGAGGTCTGTGAGCTGTCAAGCTCACGGTAGACCAGACGAGAGGATTAACCCCTCAAACGCGGGTAGGATTCGGCGTAATTGCCGAAAGGTGTTCAGACTAAACTTTCTTGGAGTAAATCATGATTAGACGCAGCGTAATTGCTAGCGAATTATGGAAGAGCTTCAAATGGAAGAAATTTCAGAAGACGCTATTCCGGTTACAAAGGAGAGTTTACAAAGCAGTTTCAGTTGGAAACAAGCGGAAAGCGCGGTCACTACAGAAGCTAATTCTCAAATCTCAATCAGCTAGACTACTAGCGATTCGACAAGTAACGCAACTAAACGCGGGCAAGAAAACAGCGGGTATTGACGGCAAAGCGTCCCTTACCTTTGAAGAACGCCTTGCTCTAGCCGACTTAATTGGCTTACATCATACCAACTGGAAGCACGAAAAGCTACGAGAAATACCAATCCCTAAAAAGGATGGAACAACCCGTATGTTAAAAGTGCCCACAATGGCAGACAGAGCTTGGCAATGCCTAGCGAAATATGCTCTCGAACCCGCACACGAAGCAACATTCCATGAACGAAGCTATGGATTCAGAACCGGACGCTCGGCACACGATGCTCAGAAAATCCTATTCTCCAATTTAAACAGTAACGCTAATGGAACAAATAAACGAGTTATCGAACTCGATATTGACAAATGCTTTGACCGAATTAACCACTCTGCAATCATGGATAACCTGATAGCCCCCGCAGGACTAAAACTCGGAATTTTCCGATGTCTAAAAGCTGGAAGCAACGTAGGATTCCCTGACCAAGGAACGCCGCAAGGCGGGGTGGTAAGTCCACTGCTGGCTAACATAGCACTCAATGGAATCGAAAGTCTACACCACTATAAAGGTACAGACGGAATAATAAGAGAACCTTCAATCCGATATGCGGATGACATGGTAATCGTATTAAGACCAGAAGATGATGCAGAAGCCATACTTGAACGAATCAGCGAATTTCTAGCCCAACGAGGTATGAAAGTTAGCGAACGTAAAACCAAGATTACCGCTACGACAGATGGGTTCGACTTCCTCGGCTGGCACTTCAAAGTCCAGAAAAACGGCAAGTTTCGTAGCACTCCCTCTGAGAACAACTACAAAGCGTTCCGAAAGAAGGTAAAACACATCGTTAACAACTCAAACTACGGTGCCACAACCAAGGCTCATAAATTAGCCCCAGTGGTTAGAGGCTGGAGAAACTACCATAAGTACTGCAAGATGGATGGGTCTAGGAACTCCCTTTACTTCATCCAGAAACGGGCTTACATGGTGTTCAATAAGGAAACGAAACAGAATCGCTACACCAGTAAAACATTACTGAATAAAGCATTCCCAGCGGTTCCTTACTCAGAAAATAAACACATCAATGTCAAAGGAGAGAAATCCTCATACGACGGCGATATATCCTACTGGAGCGAACGAAAAAGTAAGCTCTACGACGGTTCAACCTCTAAAGCTATCAAAAAGCAAAACCGTAAGTGCGTCGCTTGTGGATTAACCTTCATAGGCGAAGAAAAGATACATCTTCATCACCTGGACGGAAATCATAACAACTGGGACAAGAAAAACCTAGTAGCGATTCATGAATCGTGTCACGATTACGTTCACATGGATAGAAGAGGGAAAGTTGTAGCAATACAAGAACCAGTATCGCATTAGCAAAGTTGCAAGACAAGGACATCGGGAGCTGGATGCACGGAAACGGGCACGTCCAGATCTAATTGGGAGGTGCGGGGATTAATAACCCCCATCGACCCAACCCTTACGTTAAGGCTGAGAACACTACTGTGTAAGGATCTTAATCAGTAGTGTTTTGCTCTCTTAAAGCTGGAGAAGTCAAAATTCTAGCCGTACCATTTAATTTCTACTCTGTTTGGTACTGTAAATGAGTACGGCACAGCAAGGGTTTTAGGCTCCTAAGTTTTAGACCCTTTAATTGGTACAGTTTCCTTCCTGGCGATCGAGGTGTTTAAAATATGCTTAACGTAAGTTTCTGTACGACTGCTCATTTGACCCCGGAGAAAATAGCTGTAACAACTTCAATGCGATCGAATAATACTAGTATGTTGTATCAAGCTGCGATCGCCAGTATGGGGCTGGCAATTTTGCCAGAGTGGTTAATCGAAGACGATCTTACCAGCGGCAGATTGGAGCAACTAGACTTAGACTGTGCCTTTTCAACCGATCTGAGTGCGGTCTACATGAGTCAGCGATACCTATCGCCCAAAGTTAGGACTTTTGTTGATTCTCTTGCCAACTATTTGCAGCCAGCCAAGGGTTTGGTTGTTTTCTGAATGTTTCTGACAGCGATCGATATCCTCATACAAACAAGACAAGGCCTCACCCCTATCTTGCAAGCAATCGATATGATGCTCAATCTGTCTCTGAAAACTGTCAGAATCCGCCTCAAAATATTCTTTGAGTTCTCTAACCTAGTTCAGCTTTTGCCAATTGACTAACATGACCAACTTGTCTCCAAAGTATGTTTATCTTTCCGGCGGTGAGGATATAAAACTAGCGATCTAGATTAATCGAGATCTGCGGCGATCGCTGCCTCGATCATTTCTTTGGCACTAGTCTGAAACTCGCGGACATTCACCCTGTCGAGTAACTTAACGGCAATAATCATTGCCAGAGCCTGAAAACAAAACACAAATCCGTAAGCTAACACAATATTTGGCATAATTAACTTGCCGAGATCGAGAGCAACGCCGCCAAAAATCGTGGCAAAACCCTTAGCTAAGGATTGGGATAAACCCCATGCACCTATAAATGTGCCAGCAGTTTCTGGTACTGTCAGATCGAACATGAGAGCGATCGCTCCAGTGGTCACAAATCCCGAACAGATACCAAATATCAACAGAGCCAATTGGAGAAACACTGGGTTGTACGTAAAGCCAGCGGCAATAACCAATAGCATCGAAATCGCTACTAACCGACACCCCAATCGTGCGGTCTTTTGCTTGCCTAGTTTTGGAATAAACCAAAAACCCGCTGCACTCAAACCCAATAATGTACCGCCACCCCAAAAAGCATTGAGTGCCGCTGTTTTACCAACTGGGAGCGCGAATACTTCACCGCCATAAGTCTCCAGAATCGGATCTTGAATAAATAGTCCCAACGTCATGAAGACTAAAAATGTAAAAAACATTTGAGTTTGACGGCTGGCAGTGAGAATAGATAACGCTTTCTTCAGGGATAATTGCGATTCGGCATGTTGTGTACTGACCCGACTTGAATATCGAGAGTATTTTCGTTCGATACCCCAAGTAGCCACAAAAGTTAGCAGCAACACGATCCCCGGAATAATCACAAATAATCGATCGATCTGGGCTTGAACTTGAGCAATTGTGGCATCGATCTCTAGTGATTTGAGCAAGACACCGATACTAATTGCACCCACGATTGTCCCGCCAATCAACATCGACCAATCCACCGCTACTAACCGCGATCGATCATCTTCATCAGTGATGTCTACCAGTAAAGTCGCAAATGGTGTCGAACATAGACAGAGTGATAAACCATAGAGAGCAAAAACGAATCCGAGTAAACCCGCCCAGCCGTATGTAGTAACCGTCCATCCTACCGCTTTGAGGCTCGCGCCGAGCTGCCACATTACCTGGACGGAAATCCAGGCATTTGTCACCAATCCGATCGCACCCAACCAGATATAGCCAGTCCGATTGTAGCCAAATAAAGGTTTAATATCGGAGAGCTGTCCGATGATAATTCGGGCTGGAGCTACAAACAATGTCAGAGCTAAAATAACCGTAGCGATCGTACTCGGTACCGCTAATTCTTTAATCAGTACCCGATTTAGTACGCCAAATACCATCACTGACATCATCCCCAAACCCATCTGAAATAATCCGAGGCGAATCATTGTGGGTAACTTAATTTTGGGAATGGCTTGATGACGATCGTAGTTTCGATCGATTTTTGAATTAGATAGATTGCCTGATGTCACAAGTTTTAACCATGAAAAATAGCTGATAAGTTACTGACGGGGTGACATGTCTCATGAAAATCAGCCAGTGAGACGAGTTTAGACAAATATACCTAAAAATACAGGATAAGGAAGCTCTTTACCCAAAAACAATTAGATATTACCAGAATTGTATCATGCAGCTATTAGGGGTGCAATTAGGCTAAATTAGCCCAATGCGCCAAAAAGGTAACTTTAGCTAATAAGTAGCCAAATTTCCCTTTCTACAGGATCGATCGAATGCCTCAACAATATTGCTTCTACCAAGGCTTTTGAGGGAGTGCAGAAAGTATACTTTCTGCACTGGGCAATGGTTCCACTGAACACTGTCGAGTTTGCGTTGGTTTTTAGTGCAAAAATTTTTGCTAGATTCAAAGTGCATAAATCCAGATACAAGACAGAATTTTGCACGCTCGATCGTCAGCCAGTTAAATTGCGAAAAGCTTGACGTGGCAAAGGTTTGAAATGAAAAAGTACATTTTTGGCGCGTTGGGCAGTTTTAGCCTTATGAGGGGAGGGCTGGAGTGGGGTAAAGAGACTACGCAGCAACTCAAAAAACTTGTTCGTACACCGTACTCTAAAAATTAGAGATCGACCCTTTCAGACAGCCCTCAATCTTGCCAAGCAAACGCGGCAACTCGACAGGCTTAGTATCATAATCATTACAACCCGCTGCCAAAGCCTTTTCCCGATCGCCAGCCATTGCGTGTGCAGTCAAAGCAATAATCGGAATCTTGGCAGTCTGAGGATTTGCTTTGAGTTGTTGCGTTGCCTCCCAACCATCCATCACGGGCAAACTGATATCCATCAAAATCAGATCGGGCAACTCCGATCTCGCCTTAGCCACGCCTTCGGCACCGTCGTTGGCTGTGACAACCTGATAGCCAGCACGTTCGAGCCGACGCGACAGCATATCGCGGTTCAATTCGTTATCTTCAACCAAGAGAATTTTACGCGACAACAACAAGCGATTGGCTGGCTGTTTGGCTGTTGCCTCATTTGGCTGCAACTGCTGAAAATAGTCAGTTTGGACGATTTCGCCTACTTGCTGGGTGCGCTTGAGATTTGCGATTTCGAGTTGTAATGCGGCTATTTGCGGTTTAAAGGCGGCTTCAGCTTGCTTGTAGCGTGTGATGTCCTCCATAATTCCCTCGTAGTAAGTTAATTGTCCGTCGGCGGTTCTGACTACCCGTGCGTGTTCTGCTACCCAGATCGTGTCGCCATCGTGGCGATACGCTTGATACTCAAATCCAGTCACGAGATCGTGTTCGGTTAACAGGCATTTAAATTGGGCATAGCGGTTGGGATCGACGTAAACGCGATCGCCGATATTCTGCACTGCTGCCATCAAAGTTTCCGCATTTGGATAACCCAACAGTTCTACCAGAGCCGGATTGACCCGCCGATAAGTTCCGGCTACAGTCGCCTGATAAACACCGATCGGGGCGTTCTCAAACAGGAGATCGAAGCTGCTATCCGGCTGCTGTGGGCGTTTTAACTCCAGGCAAGCAGTAACTTTAGCTTGAAGTAATACCGACTGCAATGGTTTAGTCACATAGTCTGTTGCGCCCATCGCGATCCCTCGGACGACGATATCCAGCTCATCGGGGTCTGCCAAGAGTAAGATCGGAATTTGTCGCCACTGTTGGTGGTTCTGGATCTGCTCTAATACCTGCAATCCACCGATCTGAGGCAGGCTGACATCTAGCATCACCAGATTGCAGGGTACGGTAGCTAAAGCGTGGGTGGCTTGCTCGGTGGTGGCGATCGTCACCTGAGATCCCAGACGCGTTAAGTGTTTCGACAGTAAGAAACTATTGGCTGCGTCGTCGTCTACTACCAAAATCCGGCTTTCTCTAACAATTGGCGAATGGGGAATCACTTCAGGCGGGAGGTGGGTGGTGTAGACTGGCATCTGAGCTACTGCACTAGGGTCGATCGGGCGATTCTCCAATGGAGAGGCTTCGCCAACGAGGGTATTGACGATAGCTAGTAAATCCCTAGCAGCAGTCTGAATCTGCTCTAGATCTGGAATCATGTCGAGATTTGCTTCCTCTAATAACAACTCGCAGTAGCCAATAATCGTACTCAGCGGCGTGAGAATTTCGCGGCGCAAGGTGGGAGTCAACAGATCGATTTCCTGGTATTGGATCTCCATTAGGACTGGGCTGAGGATCGCCCGTACCAGTTGTAGCAGTTGGGTTCCAGCTAGATGAATCTTTTGGATGTCGATCGAGAGATCTGACTGCTGCCGTTCGCTCAGTGTCGCCAACAGTAGATCGGTATAGCCAACGATCCGATCGATGGGCGGATCGAGTTGGTAGCGTAGATGGGCGAGTAAGACCTGCTGTAAGTGCCGATCTGGGGCTGAGTTTTGGGCTGGTAGCGATGACGATGCGAGTGGTGCTAGCAGCCTGGTAATTTTTTCGAGCAATCGCGGCAGATCGATCGGTTTGGTCTCATAATCATCGCAACCCGCCGCCAGTGCTTTTTCGCGTTCGCCAGCATTCGCATCAGCAGTCAAGGCGATGACTGGGATATTTTGGGTTTGGGGATTGGCTTTAATCTGGCGGGTGGCTGCCCAACCATCGAGTATTGGAAGGTGTAGATCCATCAAAACTACGTCAGGTCGATCTGACAGAGTTTTGGCGACACTTTCTGCGCCGTTGACGGCAACAATTACGTCATATCCTTTCCGTTCGAGACGGCGGGAGAGCATATCGCGGTTGATATCGTTGTCTTCAACTAACAGAATTTTAGGCATCGATCTTTCCTCTCAAGTTTTCGTGAATAGTCAATAGTGAATAGTGATTCGCGTAACTCTGACGGAGTGGCTGCGCCAAAGTGGTGCTTCCTGTAGGTTTACGAGTCAAGGTTTTCCCGATCGAAAATCCAAAATCGAGGTTATCGGGGACATGAGATCCCTCCTTGCTGAATAATCTGCTCGCTAATTCGATCGACGGCTTGGCTCAGGGGATGAGTCGGATAACGCACCGAGAAGACAGCACTACTGGCAAGGTACATCATTTCCTCGACAAATGGCAAAACTGCGGCGACGGGGACATCATAAGCTGTTTCTAGCTGTTGTCGATATGTCTGGACATCGAAGCTGGGTAGAGCTTTATTGACGACCATTAACATATCTGAAACCGATAACATCCGCGCCAGCTCGACGATCGCAGCAGTGCCTAGATAGTCCTGGTAGTCTGGGCGCAGGATGACAACGAGCAGATTGCAAACCGCGATCGCGTGGAGCGTTTCTTCATTAATACCTGGGTGGGTATCGACAATTAGGAAATCCAGTTGCAGATCGCGAATAATCTCCGCAAAACCATCGAGCAGTAGCTCTTGGTGGTATCCTTCCCGCAAAATGCGGGTAATGTCGTTGGCTTTGGCACTGGCGGGAATCAGATATAGCGCACCAGAGGGAGTATTACCATTTGACGATAAGATGTGACTCAGATCGGCGGCGGCATCAGTGGGCGCACACCGCCCCCACAGATAGTCGTTGAGGGTGAGAGCGATCCGATCTTCCTCTAACCCAAACAGGACGTGAATACCAGGAGATTGCAAGTCGGTATCGATAATTGCCACGCGCTTGCCTTGCTTCGCCATACTCAGAGCTAGGTTGCTGGTAAGATTTGACTTACCCGTGCCGCCGCGAAAGGAGTGAACGGCGATAATTTTTCCAGCGTTAACATTTGAGCCTTCAGCCGTTGGATCGATGTGGTTGACAACTCGATGGGATTGCGGCGGCGCGGGATTGAGGGACGGATATGGAGAGGAACGATAGAGATTGGCGATATCGCTGCCACTCTTGGTGCGTTTTTGCAACTGCTGAAAATGGTCGGTGGCGGCAATATCGGCTACCAATCCCTGTTTTTGAACTTCGTTAACACTTGTCTGCAATAGCTGGATCTGTTGCTCTAACAACTGTTCGCGGGAGTCAATTTCTTTTGCCATATTTTGGAAGACACGGGCTAACTGCCCCAACTTGTGTGGATGCTGGCTCAGATCGTTGAGACTATCTGGTTTGAAGGTTTTGGTTTCGATCGCGGCGGCGGCAGTAATTAGGCGTTCTACTTGTT
Source organism: Chamaesiphon sp. 341R_metabat_111 (assembly GCA_025351825.1). Lineage (GTDB taxonomy): Bacteria > Cyanobacteriota > Cyanobacteriia > Cyanobacteriales > Chamaesiphonaceae > Chamaesiphon. The sequence goes on from JANXVE010000171.1 coordinate 11,306, forward strand.
GGAGATAGCGGAGTTCGCGATCGCGCAGGCGTTTTTTTTCTAAACAAGTAGCAATCCTCGCTTGCAGCAAGATCGGATCGAAAGGTTTTTGCAAGTAGTCTTCGGCTCCGAGTTCGATGCACCTAACTGCACCCTCGATCGTATCGAGTGCAGAGATCGCGATCGCCGGAATATGCTTGAAGCTCTCATCCTGCTTGAGCTGCCGCAGCAACTCCAGTCCATCGATTCCCGGCATAATCACATCGATCAGAATCAGATCGAAGGGAATGGCTTTGAGCAGCCGCAAGGCTTGGTTCGCGTTGGTAGCCGTCGTCACTAGGTATCCTTGCCGTTTTAATTGGCGTGCGAGTAAGTCACAATTGGTCGGATTATCATCGATCGCGAGGATCGTGCCGCCCCGAATTGGTGGTGCTGAAGACCCCTGAGCGATTGACGCTAGCGTGTTGGTGGCGTTTTGGACGATCTTTGCAGTGGCGGAGTTTTCGATCGCCAGTTGGGGTGCCGCTGCTGGCGCAGTCAGTGTCGGCAACTGCTGTTGAGCCAGATGAACGATATCGTTAACCAGACTCAGCATTTGCCGCGCGGCGGTGTTGATTTTGTCGAGATCGGCGATTGCTTCAGCCGGAGCTTCCTCCAAGAGCATCTCGCAGTAGCCAACGATCGTGCTGATTGGCGTGATTAGCTCCAGGCGCAGGGTGGAGCCAAAGCGACTGAGATCGCCGTCGATCTGGCTCATTTCCAATTGTGTCGGATCGAGGATCGCGTTTACCAATGTCAATAGTTGTCTGCTACAGTCATGAATCTTGTGCAGATCGGCAATGAGGTTGGTCTGCGACCGAGCCTGTAAATCTTCGAGCAGCATGGCACTGTAGCCCATCATTGCAGTGATGGGAGTACAAAGTTCGTGGCGGAGGTACGCCATGAGGGTATGCTGGACTCGACTGTTCTGACTCATGTTAGAAGTACCTCTGTACAGATGATTTCGTTTCGGGACGATTTCGCAACGCGAACGGCTGGAGTTTTAGTCACTCCTTGGGCACCATCGCTCGCAACGTTCGC
>JANXVE010000050.1 GCA_025351825.1 Chamaesiphon sp. 341R_metabat_111
TTACCAACCTATGGACGTACCCCGACTCGAACGGGGGACCTCATCGATGTCAACGATGCGCTCTAACCAACTGAGCTATACGTCCTTGCCGCTCTCAACGATAGCATCAACATTTAGGTTGTGTCAAGACAATCCGAGATACTGACAAATTTGGGGAAGAAAGCAGCAGAGCCAGTAATTTATGTTGGGTGAGTCGTAAATGATCGATCGTCAATGTTAAAATAGAAAGTATCTCCAAGGTTGGCCGATCGGTTTAGGCAGCGGACTCATAATCCGCGAGCGGAAGCTCTAGACAGGTTCGATTCCTGTACCTTGGACTTTAAATCAAAAGTTCGTGACTAGTTTGTGCCTAGTGACAAACTAGTCGCAACCATCCATTCATCCCATTTAGGAATATTAATTTTATATTCACGTTTACTCCCTGTATCCAAATTGGCGATAACCAAGAAGTGTGTTCCAGCGATTAGTGTTGAATTCTCCGGTCTGTCGATCGCCCGATCGATTGCCCCTCGAATCTGAAATGAACTCATTTTTCCATCAAGTAGTTTCTCGGCTTGAGTACTCGTTACCCATTGCTGTTTGAGAGGCTTTTCCAAATGCTTGACGCGAGTTTCTAAAATTGCCATTTGTTGGCGCAATAGTGCCAGTTCTGAGTTGGACATATAGCAAAATAGGCGGTAGTGGTGAGATATGGGCAAATAATTAACTGAGGGGATGGCTGAATTCGATCGATATCCTATGTGGCGAAATTAACCAATCTTGTTCAGCCCCGACAGAAGATCCACCTTCTGATATTTGAGTCAATCTCAAAAAGAGAATTCGGAAGCTATATTTTTGGGGTGAAGCGGGTGAATTCGGTGAAGCGTTAGCTAGAGCTGTTTTTGTCACAGGGCTTTGTTCTAATACTTTTCTTCACTAGCGGATCAAACCTCCGTGAAGCGGTGAAGCGCAAAGAAGCAGTGTTTACGCTTCACCGCTTCACCAGTCAGAAAATGATGGTGAAGCGCAATAAATAGATCTCAAACCTACTCACTGAAGAGGTCTAATGTCTACGATTCACCGAATTCACTCGCTTCACCATCATTTTCACGTTTCCCAAAAACGTAATAATAGTTCAGCTTTTTATTTATCTTGCGCTGGTGCATAGATTTGCCATCTTTACGAGGTTCGATCAGCCATCCAATTCGTTGCAATTCATTCACCAACTCGGCTTTGTTTACTCCATTGCAGAACTCCTTTTCAAAGACTGAGGGCGGAACCCAAAATTCTTCAGTATCACCTTCCCGATCTACTTTTCGATAAGCCAGAAGGTTTCTGACGATTTGGTCGGACCCATTCCTCAAGTCATGGACTCGATCGCTGAGTTCGTTGGTAACTAATAAGTGCTCAATGCGAGAGATTGCGCTTTTGATTTCGATCGAGCCGTCACCACCCCTAGCATTAAGCCAATCTTTGAAGATGGTAAAAATCGCCCAATCTATTTGGTCGATCGGGAAAGGAAGTAAACCATACTTGTGAGCCAACTCTAGAGCGACTTGCACCAATGCAAACCTTTTAGCTACTCGCCCAACAGCACTATCGCTCGTTCCTGCTGAGATTTTGGTCGCAATAGAATAAACCTGTTTTGAGAGATTACCTGCAAACGTTGGATTTGTTACATCGACTACCAACTGAGAGAGAAATGCATCCATTGCGGTACCATGATGCTTCTTAACGGCTGCGTCCAGTGCTGAGACAAATTGGACAGCCGTATCAGCTCCGTGAATGGTCTCAAAGCAGCCATACTTAGCACCTTCGGGTACAGCGGGGATATCTACTAATCGCACTTCCTGTCCGCCTTTTTGAGTGATATTAGCTTGCTTCATATAGTTAGCTATTTCAACTTCTCCAGAGGATAGAATTATCAACAGCCACTGTTTTGTCTTACGATTAGTAAGATCGCGATTCATTCGAGTCTTGCCTTGGCCATTGCCTATCATGTAAATAATATTTCCTACATCTCGCGGGTCGGCTTGGGCAATCTCATCTAAGAGTAGACACAGGTGATTGAATGCAGCCGCAATGCCTTCTATTCCATTAGATGTAGCTCTCCAGTGCGAAATTGTTTTGACCCCGGTAACTGACGCAGCTAGGGATAGAAGTGTTGTTTTGCCCTTGGAAGTTGGACCAAAAAAGTGAAAACCACCAGATTCGATACCCACGAGGGATAATAACGGAGCCGCAAAGCTAGTTCCCAAGGCAAAGATTGCGCGGGAATTTCCGGTACATTTTGATGCCACTCGATCGATCCAGGCTGCTAATGTGCCCATTATTTCGGTGATAGCTTCAGGACTAGGTTCTACATCACAGAATTTAAGATTTTCATCACCATATGTTTTGTGGGGTGTGACGAAATTTTTTTCACACCACCCGCTAGAATCAGTGACCGTATAAGTTTTTTCTATATCTGCCCCAAGGGTTTGAATATAGTCGAGGAGTGAAGATTTTTGCTTTCGCTTGAAGTCATAGCCACGACTTAATAGTCCTTCGATGATCGTGCTACCATCACCAGCTAAATAAGCTCTTCGCATTGTCCAGTGACGAATATCACCCTTACCGGTCTTGAACTCTAATAACAGAGCGGCATCATCCCGATCGGGATTATCGATACAAGCGATCGCCACAAGGTGGTTTCCCACAGAATCAAGAGATTCACTAATTTTGCCATCTTTATCTTTTTGGAGACTCACAAATTCCAAACCGGATTCGATCGTACTGGTGAAGTATGGAGGTTGTCTGCTCCCTCCTATCATATTTTTAAGAGTTTTCGCGCTACGGATCTGTTGATATTCGTCTGGACTGACAACCTTGGCTAAAATATGCTCTTTGCTCAATTGATGGTCACGAATATCATCTCCAATGTCCATCCCACCTTCCGGCTTTAGCCATAGTCCCTTGGCACCAGCTAGGTAGTAACATTCAATTTGACTGGGGAAGTCTTTAGCAAAATTAGCCATGTACTTACAGCCGATATTGTCTCGATCGGGAGTTAAGATCAACTTGGCACCCGCTAGATCCTCTTCATAATTTCCGTATGTGTGATAACCATTGCTTCCACCAATCGTGGTGGTTGCTGCGATACCCAGTTCCCACAAAAGATCGGCTAGTCCTTCACCTTCTACTACGAAAATATACTCGTTTCGCTCGATCGCCTTTCTGACTTTTGCGTACTGATAGATGGGGATTAATTTCTTGATATGATCGGGATTGCCGGGTATCCACTTACTTCCATCCCAATGATACTGAGAAAACTTTTTCGTCCCTTTACCATCGTCGGTGCGAATAACCTTCACTAATGGTTGGCCGTTGCGATCGTTGTAAAAGTGTTCCTTTCGAGATTGAGGGCGGGTTGGTTTTTCCCAGTCATTCTGTTCTAGCTTCCATTCTGGTTTCCCCTCCAGTTTGTCGATCGCCGCTCGGATAGCTTTAGGAGTACAACCGCCACTGAAACATGCGTATTCTCCAGTTTTAGGGTGGACATCAAAGTCATTCTTTCCACAAACTGGGCAATTGTATTTGGTCTTGGACTCTCCTGATAGAGTCAAGGCTGGTAAATGTTCGAGCATATTGTACTTTTCGTTTGCCACAAATTTTTCCTTTTTTGGAGGATTGAATAGTTTTCAAGGGATGAGGTGTACTTATGGTATATAGATAGCCATAAGTATTTGATAAATCAGAGTTCCGCTTCTGGAAGCTCTCATTTTGCAGTTCCTTCAGAAATGAGATCTGGAGGGATTGCTATTTAGGGGGTATCCCCAAATCAAAATTCAACGTAGAGTTAGAGGTGATTTTATTGTTTGCGCCATCCGTGATGGAGGGCGTTTTTTGTGTCTATTGGGAGCTAGGCAGACTTTTTAGATATGCAGAAATCGCGTCGTGGTGGGCAGGAGAATCTGCCGCCACAATCCAGCTTCTTACAAGTTGAACATTCCAGAGAATCCGAACGCTACCAGGATGTCGAAACCAGTACAGTTTCTCCGCTAGCTGAGTATCTCGAAGTAGCTTCAATCGATCTGCTGACAAACCGCTGATGGCGACCATTTCCTTCGTGCGAACGAATGGCCAGTTTGTTAATTTGGGGTCTAGGCTTTTTTTACCGACGGTCATAAGATTTCTTGAGATTGTGTCTGAAAGGCTTGGATTTGGGGTGAAACGGGGTTAGTTCCAAAATCAATCTACTCCTAATTACAATGTTTGAACAGTCTAATTTCGGTCTATTGACGCAAGATACTCTTGTACTAGCAAAGCTGCGGACTGCACTTTTATTCGATTGTCTAGTGTTCTCCGACTAGCTTTTCTTTTGGATTTATTTCGGTAGCGGTTCAATATTGTAATCTGATGCGATCTGAACTCTTCGATAGCTTGATTCCAATCTTTGATAGCTTTTTGGACTTGAACACTCTCACTAGTGAACAAAAATTCTAACAGCCAAAGACCACTAGCAAAAAGCTCTAACCGTGAAAACTCTCCCTCAAGAGTAAGATTCCATAATTCTTCAGTAGCTTTGGCAGCACCTTCTTCTGTATATTCTCCTGACAAGTCATTGCCGATTGCTTTATACCCAGAAATTTGACTTTCAAGCTTATGTCGCTTGCTGTAGCAAATTGGATTTTGAGTAATCGCCTTTCTGAAAGATAGTTCAGCTTCAGCTTCTAGAATATCAAAGAAAATATTGTTGTAAGAAGAATATCCTTCAGGACCGACTATTGGAGAATTGCTCTCTATATCTTTCCAACCAATCTCGATCATTCTGTAAAAACAAATCAATTGTTTAGCTGATATCAATATTCGTTCTCTTTCATCCTTACCCCACATGTACTGTAAGTATTTTTTATCTATTCTTCCTTCGTCTTGATATCTGTAGAAAAGATTATATATTTCTAGCCATCGCATTTTAATCTTTAGCCATATAAGCAGCTCATATACGGTTGGATCGACTCCCAGACAATCAACTTTTGGTAAATCACCCATTCTAGGCTCCAGAAGTACACAAGGATCGAAACAAAGGTCTTCTGCTTTATCATTTAGCATCCGAATACTATATTTCTCTTCATTAACTAGACCACCAGTAACTCTGGCATGTCCCTCTTTAACCACTAGTTCTAGCAAATTCCTGCGATCTTGGGCTGTTACTATTTTTTTTCCTGTTCCAGGAATATATTTATTAGATAAGTATCCGGAGGTAATATCTTCTTTTACATCCTTGAATTTATCAAAAAATCTATCTGCATGAGATTTTACAAACACAAATTCAGTCATTTCTTAAAAATCCGCAAGTAAATAGTCTTGAATAGTCATGAGCACTAGTCTCGATCGAGACCTGCCTATTATGTTGGCACTGAAATAGAGATTTTTAGACTGCTTTAGCTAGCAGGTGTTTAACCACAGTCTTAATCCGGCTAGTTGGTGTTGTTCCTAACTTTGTCCCATCCTGCTGATGAAAACCAAACTCTATAAGTGATTGAGCTATATCGGCGTTACTAGTTGAGTTTTTGCTAATTGCATGAGCTATTTTGGTTAATAGCTCCGAATCTTTTCCTAGCCGATGATAAAACTTTCGATTATCATCACTCACCCAATCTGGTTCATCTTCTGGCTTTTTTTTCTTTGGGCTAGAAGTGCAAGAGACAGTTGGAACTATACTTGCCACAATTGGATTTTTGATTGTAAGCCTGCTGACAGTGAGATCGCTTAGAGCTTTTTTTAGTTCTGTTATCTCAGCATAAATTGGCTCTAATGATTGTGCTATCTCAGCTTTGATATCACCCATGATAAGTAGGTCGCTTTGTGTTTTATTAGCGATCTGTGTCTGGATCGTATTGAGTATTGCACTTTCTGATAACTTATTATCTAGTAACAGACTGTTATTGTTTTCTCTGATGAGGTCTAAGACTTCTTCTCTTGTGAGTGTTTCCTTTGAAACATTTCTGAAGCTAGACTCTATTCCTAGTAGCTGATTCTTTAGGTACTGTACAATCCCTGTTCCCAAAGAAGGGAAGGTTTCACCTCCCTTATTCTTACGAGTAATATTGTTCTGCGTACAATACTCTTCTATTACCTTTTCTAGCTCTGGCGGAAGGTAGACCATCACGCCCTTATTCTCGGTAGCCATTGAATTAAGTCTGTTACTAATATTCTTTTGGTATTGTACCTTGTTTAGTAGACAAAGTACAGCACTGCTGAGAAAGTGATAGAATTAGTACAGTATTTTAGTTTGCACTGTCTCAATTAACTGTCAGACATACAAAATGAAGTGTAAAGTAATACAGACTGTAAAAATTCAAGAAGCGATCGAGGCTCAAACAACAGCATTGATGACCGATGAAGCTACGGTGGTAACTGAGTTGCTGTATGGACAAGTGGCCATCCTCAACGCGGCGTTTAATCGATACATGCAGATGGCTACGCTGACAACCAATAGCAACCAGTTTGTCACCTATTCGGATGCCGCAATGAAGGCGCAGGAACAGGCGCGGAAGACATTACAGACAATTCACGACATTAAAAATCCTAAACCGAGGACTGTGTTCATCAAGAATGCGATCGCGCAACAGGTGAATCAACTTGTAACTAAGACGGAAGAATTACAGAAACAATTGGAGGATCGACCCTATGCCAAGGTGGACTTTGGAAGCGCGGAAATTGCAGAGCGATCGCATGAAGTTATCGATTTACCAGCAGCGTCCGTGGGAACGATTGCCGAAGGCAGACCAAGGGTCAACGACGGGGCCAGTCAGTGCGGTAGGAAAGGTAAAAGCGGCACGAAACTCACTTAAACATGGATTGCGATCGAGGGCGATGAGAGAGTTATTTTCTCGGTTGGGACGAGAGCGGAAGGCTTTGTTGAAAAAATTATCTGAAAATTTTTAGTGAGGTTTTGGCAAACGAACTGAGACAGAAGTAACAATCTAGTACTCGGCGGCGTAAATCTAGTTACTATTTTGGAAAAAGGGGGGAGCGGGGGAGTGATTAGAATAAGGACTAAATGGTGGCTTTATTTCTGCTGCTTAGTACTAGTCAAAAATCGTAGCCACAGGACTCAACTTTGAGAGTTTTTTTGATTTTCGATGAGTCTCGATCTGAACCGCAGACACCTTTGAATTGCCAGCTTGTCTAATAGGGCTTCTGGAGAAATCTTGGGGTTTTTCAGTGTGCTCGATTGTTGGTAGATAATCTCGTACAAACGGCTCTCGCCCCAATCATCGCACAACAGCTCTAGAAATTGGTCTGGGTGAATTGCTTCAATATTGTAAGCAAGCAAGGATTTTGGAGGGAAATCTGTGAGATTGAAGGTCACAATATACTGTGCTTGGCTAACGATCTCAGTTGCGGCAACGTGACGATCGGTTTCGGCATTTGTCATGGCTGCAACAATTTCTGACGGGGCATCTAAAAAATTGTCGGGGAAGGCGTTTTGAATTTGTTGTTGATAATATGCTTCCTTCTCTGGTTTCAATCTACCCTTGAGCACCATATTTCGGGTGGCATCAGCTACAATTTTTTGAGAGAGAACTATTTGATAGAGATTTGCTTCTGCGGCTCTGAGCAAGGTGTCGCATAGGGGCATCCCAAAAATGATGCAGGAATCAATGACGGCGGTAATCATTTATTTGCGATCTCAGTCATACATTCCTGGATGTATTCATCTTCGTAGAATCCTTCAGCTTGTAAGAATTCTGAGAATCGATCTAGTTTGCTGGTTGTGATGGCGGGCGTGTTTGTAGAGGTGGAGAGGCTGGTGAGGAAGCGTAGGGTTTGTGCTAGTACTTCATCGGGGGCGGCTTCGATCGCTGCTAAGAGTTGTTGTTTGATGGGTGACATAGACTCTCATCCGTGGGAGTTGGATAATCTTATTTTGGCATATTCTCTGGCTGGTAGTCGTCTCAACCGTTGGCGTTAGCCTCTCGAATGAGAATCGAGCATTCCTAATCCTCGGTGAATCGATCGATCGCTGCCCGAATCGTAGCGGCTAAGGGCCTGTAAAGAAATAACTTCATGCATTTTGAAGAGACTGCGGGCGAGGATGAAACAGATAATTCCATTGTGGACAAATCCGGCGGTGAATCAAATTCATAGTGGCCATTTCGGCATCTGAGACTTTGACTTTAGTGGGATAATGCCCTTTGAGTTGAGCGGCTTTGACTGTTAGCCCTGTACGAGTAGTTGTACCTCGAATTAAAGCAGTCATCCAACGAAGAGAACGCAGGGGTTTACCAGCCCAATTCAGGGAAATAAAGCTAAACAAACGATGTTCAATTGGATTCCATTTAGAGGCACCAGAAGGATAGTGACAGACCATCACATCAATGTTAAATCGGTCTGCTAACTGTTGCTGTAGTTGGTATTTCCAGTTCCGAACACGATAGCCATTGCTGCCACCTGAATCACTCAAAATCAAGAGTTTGGTTTCATCAGCGAACTTGGGACGGTCTTTCCGCTCAAACCACCGGACAATTGCCGCGACCGCAAAGGCTGCGGTATCGTGAGAAGTCCCAACATAGACACAACCATAATTGTGAACCAAGTCATAAATCCCATAGGGTACTGCTTTAGCAATAGCATCAGTGGGAAATTCATGGTCGTTAACTAGATCTGGTTCCTGATTCCATGTCTGTCCGGCATTCTTGAAGTTACCAATTAATTCCTTTTTCTTGGTGTCAACACTAATGATTGGATGCCCTGCATTGATGAATAGTTGCTTGACTCGTCGAATGTAGCAGAATTGTTGGTTCCGCTGAGGGTGCTGGGTGCTCGCGACTGATTTCCGATTTGCTTTGAGCGAATATTGCTGCTGCTGGAGTAATCGTCTGATGCTCACATGACTTAGTAAAACGCCAATGCTTGCTAGTTTTACTTGCAGACACCTCAGGCTTTGACGAATCCATTTACTTGCACTACCTGGATCTCCGGCTGTCTCGTTTTCGACGGCCTGTTTCACTGCTGCTGCTACCCCAACTACTTTTTTTCTATTCCTTTACGCCCACCCCCTCCCACTCGAATTCTCTTGATTGGACGATTTATCAACCCCTCTTCCAGTTCTTCTCGTCCACGCCTAATCGTATTGATGTCTAACCCTGTGATGGCTCTTAATTTCTTTGTGCCTCCATGTCCGATTTTGTTCGCTTCTAAGGCTGCCATCCATCGCCTCTGTTGCTCATCTAATCTACTCATCAACACATTTAGCTGTTCATGCTGTTTGCGAATTGCTTCATTTCCTTCCTTACACTGATGAATCTCTCGATTAACCATTCCAACAATCCTGCTTCTATCTATGCTTTCTACCCTACCCTAAAACATGATGTTATTTCTTTACAAGTCCTTAGTTTGGTTGTTCTGCGAGAAAAGCCTCACGGATTTCAGGTTTATGGGAGATTGAGATGATTTGGATCTGGTTGAGGTGTCAGAGATCAGGGGTAGATAGGCTTCCGACCTCAATTATTCCTATATGAATTATGGTCTCGCAAATCAACATAATATAAATAGTCGGTATAGTTAGAAAAGTCTTGCTCACTGTATCCATCATAAAATAGTTGACTTTTATAGAACCAAGACAAATTACAATAGTTGAAATCCCTCTGCAAATATCCTTCTTCAATATAAATATATTGACCATAGTTTTTATAATTATCTATTTTTTCAAGATCTATCTCTTCAAGATCTATTTCTTCAAGATCGATATCATCAATCTGGAGAATATCTAGTAAGTCAGTATCTTTACAATCTGAAAGTGAAATTTTAGTGGACGTAGCGTAGCTATCATCATTCGGCTTTTTAGTAGTTGTTTTTGGGTCTTTTTGAGGAGATAGATTATCAGGTGGGGTACTTGGATTAATTCTATTAGGAATAGATACTTGAACTTCAGCTTCGGCCTCTAATTTACTAACGATAGCTTTGACTCGAACAATGGAATTTTTATCGTTGACGATTAGTAGCCCTGCTAAATCAATTTTCCCGCTTGTAGTTTTCCATATAATCGGGGCTTCGATTGATATCTCTTTTCCACTTTGGTCTGTCCCTATTACATTAAATTGAATACTATTTCCTGGATTTATTGTCTTAGTATGTGGGGCAATCCTAATTTTTCTTAGTTCTGCCAAGACATTATACTTAGTCGAAGCATCTAATATATTCGCAATTGTTGCTGTCACAGTGAAGCTTCCTTGAGAATTTAGACCGATTATTAATCGCCCACTGTCGCTTATATGTCCACCAGTTGCTCTCCAACTGACTTTCCTTTCAATATTAATTTTCAATCCCTTTTGATCTAGCCCTATTAGCTGAAAATCAATAGTATCTCTTGGTCTGACATGAATATTATTTGGACATATCACTAGTTTTTTTAATTCTGGTAAAACAATATAATATTTAGAGCAGACAAGTGGATCGAAGTCCTCTTTAAAGCAAAGACTAATGAATTTATCTAGATAATCAATTATTATATTAACTACAGCTTCAATCACCCAGTCTTTTAGACTGTCGGATATCAATATATTCAAATAATCGATAGCATTATTTTCACTAACTGAAAACAAATTCTCATCTGCCTCTATTCTCAGGCTGAAAAGCTCTTGAGCAAAATAAGATGCGATGTCTTTGATAAATTTCTTTTGAGATATTATCCATGAGAATATCGTAAATGATATTTTGATTAGCAATAATTTCCTGGATGAATCGTACCCAGAGGTTTTCGCATGAGCAGAAATTGCTGTGATTTCAAAGTTTCCTTTAGCATCATTCTCAACAATTAATCTACCTTGAGAATCTATTTTACCTCCTGCCGCTTTCCAGAATATCTTTCCAGGGTAAATATACTTGCCAAATTGGTCGATCCCATTAACTATAAATACTTGTTCTTGGCCAGGTTTAAGAATAATAAAGTCTGGAGCTTCGATTTCTAAAGCTACCAACTTACTAACTTCTATATTTGAATTTATTTTATTAGTATCAAGTACAGGAATTATGTATTTTTCAGGTGAGGTACAGTTTGAATCTGTAACGGCTAGCGAATCTGAGCTTATGATTACTTCATTAGAAAGGAAAGTGTTATCAGAGCATGGAAATGAATTATTTTGAGAAGGACAATTGGAAAACGAAGGAGTAGATATTTTTGCTTCTGGATAGATTGGATTTATATCAAGAACACTGGGGGGAGTTTCTTGTAATAATACCGTTTGGCTATTATTTTTAATATTTACTATGGCGTTAGCTTCTAATCCACTAATTCTAGCTGAAATATAAGCAATCTGATTTGGCTGATTTACGACTAATTTTCCGGTGGAATCGATTTCTCCAATGCTTGTACTCCATACTGGCTGCATTTTAATACTTACGATATCACCTGTTTGGTCTATTCCTACTAATTTAAATGAAATACTCTCCCCTGCTGGTACTGTTTGATGAGGTGGAGTAATTTTAATGCTTGTCAATTTTGGTATCACTTCATAGATGACAGAGCAACTTAAATTATTAGCAACGGAGGTTGCTGTAACTTTGAAAATTCCTTTTGCTGTAGATGCAACAATTAATTTACCTGCATTATTGATATCCCCTCCTTCTGCCTGCCAATTTATTAGACCAGGATCTATCTTATTGCCTGATTTATTGAATCCTTTGATTTTAAATATTTCTCCTTGGTTTGGGGTCAACAAGAGTGAAGAATAACTAATCTCCAACCTATACAAATTTTTAGTTTCATCTGATATTTTATCTGTGTCGCTGAATTTTGAGGTTTTCCTGCTCGCTAAAATTTGATAAGAAAAGAAAATTAAATCAGCCCAGTACTTTTTAAACATAATCGCTATATTGAAAATAATAATTAAATCTAGAGTAAAGCATATTACTTTACTATCACTCATCAAAGCATCCCTATCTTTCGATCGAATCGTATGATTGACACTTAATTTTTCCCACTTCGGATAAAAGTATTAGGAGTTGATATTGTCTAGCTATAGAGATCGATCGATTCGCTCACCCCAATATAGCTGCCAACTCTTGCAATCCAAGCTGTAAATCCACTTTATAGCCGATCGACAATACCGAGTAACCGACTACATACTGCAAATTATCCCGATCGATCTTATCTTGTCGTTTTCGCTCTGGTGAATCATGAACCGAACCATCGCAGAAGATCGCAATTTTGACACCGTTGTTATAAACAAAATCTGGTTTGCAGTTGGCTTCAGGAATATACATCTGAGCAGTATCGGGTAACTTCAATCCTCGATTGAACACGGCTGTTAATACCACCCGCTCAAACTCAGAATTAGAATCGGTTTGGGCTAATAGTTGTTGATATTGCTCTTCGCGAGATAATCCGACTGAGTGCCGCTCTAATCGACTCCCGCGTAACCGATTCAAGAAATCTTCAATTGTGTGGCGATTTAACAGCGGATGATCCCATTGATTGCCGTAGGAGAGCAGGCACTCATAACAAGCTTGAGCGCAACTGTCTTTGTGTTCGATAAAGTGGCAGATTTCCAGTGCTGAGAGTGCTAATTTTTGGAAAGATTGGGGATCTTCGAGGATTTGGGAGAGGACCCCTGCGCCACCTTCAGCGGCTTCCCAGAATAATAAGCGGTCGCTATTTTGCCCCAGCCGTTCGGAATCCAGTTCTGATTGTTCGAGCTTGTAGACTGTTTGGATCGATCGCTCTAAGGCAGATTGGAAGGTGGTGATGAATGATTCTCGATCTTGTTCGGGTAGATCTAATGGTTCGATCGAGAGTAAATTGGTAGTCGCTTTGACGGTGAGATGAATATCGGCTTGAATATTCGTCTGCGGGTCAGTTTTACTAGTTGGTGGTTCCCATTGTCCGCTAGTAGAATCGAGTCTGAAACCATTGCCTTTTTCGCTTCGCAAACCGCGATTGATTCGCATGATATTAGCAGTTTCGCCATAGGTAAGGCGGAGTAATGGTGTGCCATCAGCGGCGATGACGGTAGCTATTTCTTTTCGACCATCGGTGAACTGGAAACAGGTGCTAATTTGATAACCATTTTTGAGGCAATCTTCCTCGTCGCAGGTAATTCGCTCCTTCCGTCTGGCGAACATGGTGTCCATTTCCAATGCTCTCATGATGACAGCGGGTTTGCCACTGCGATCGCTAGTTGGTTTATGACCGCAATTCTCGCAGACATCGATTAATTTAGGATGAAAATATCCACAGCGATCGCAAATAACTAATGTTTGATAACGGCTGTCGATGCCTTGGGTATAACGTTTGGTGCGATCGACTTTAAACTTATTCCCCTCGTAATAAAGGATATTTTGAGGAGCCATTTCTCGAATCGCTAAATGACGGGGACGAGAAATGTATTCGCCACGATCTTTGCCAGTCGGCAGGTATGTATAAATGGGGAGACGGGGGAAATTAAACCCAGGTAGGAATCCTTGGGAGGCGAAGTAGCGATATGGATAAAATTCAAACTGGCTGTTGTTTTTGCCCGCACCTTGTCCGACAAGGAGATCGATTTGGTGTTTGGCTTCTTGGAACGATCGATCTGCCCGATTTTTCTCCTCTTTAGCTTCATTTCCAGCGGTGACTTTTTGGAGAACTCTCTGCGCCTCAGACATTTGGGTGACAGCATCACCATAGAGCTTGCGCCAGCGATCGCATGAATTATCGAACTCATTCAGGGCATTGGAGATCGTTCGCTCTAACCACTCTGGACTGTACCAGGAGACACGATTCAGGTCTGTTTGGCAAAAAGTATCGGCGAGGATCGATCGAGTAGCGTTAAGGCATTTTTGATACCTTTCAGGTTGCGTCATCGTTTCCAACTGAGCGCGGAGGTCTGCTTTGAGCGGGTATTTTGGTTGTTCGAGGTCGAGGATCTGATTCATCGAATCGCCGAATTGTACCCCCGCTAATCCCAACCAGACAGAATAGATGTGGGATTTAATCAGATCTTGATTGGCTAATTCTAACTTGGGTGGAGCCACCGCTCCAGCGACCATTGCGGCTTGGTGGCGATAGAAATATCGATCGTGTCCGCTCCCTGCGGCGGCGTAGGTGATGACCATTGCTTCTTGTCCGCTTCTTCCGGCTCTACCGCTGCGTTGGGCATAATTTGCGGGTGAGGGTGGAACGTTTCGCAGATGCACTACGCTCAAGTCGGAAATATCGATGCCTAGTTCCATCGTCGGCGAACAAAAGAGGGTGGCGAGTTTACCTTGGCGGAACTCTTCTTCTCGCTCTTGGCGGAGGTAATTGGGGACTTGTCCGGTATGTTCGCGTCCGCGCATGTGACGAATTTGGGCAGCAGTTTCGATGTAGAACTTTTGGAAGAATTTGTTAACAGGACGAGATTCAACTTGTTCTGTAGATGAATATCTATTTTCCAGTAAATCTGGTGCGATCGAGTCAAGCTTACAACCTTGCCAAACGATCGAATCGCTCCGCAGTTGGACATCAGTACCTTCTTGAGTTAGATAACCTGAATCACATAGAGCATTAATTAAATTGTGAATGAATCGATCGTAATCATCAGGTTTAAGTGACTGATTTAACCACGACCAAGCAGCGGGAGAACGCAGGAATTTACCAATTTTACTCGTAGCTGTTAGCTTAACTTTATTTTTAGTTCGATCTCTTGGTTCGCCTTTACTCAGACTCGCCCAAGACGCTGAGGGGAGATTTTCGGTTTCACCGATCGTCCACGGTTCTTTAAGAGCTTGATTGACCTTGCGTTTGAGTTCTTCAATGCCATCAGCTTGCAGGAATTTAGCATCGATCGCGAGTTCTTTTCGGAGTAGATTAAGTAACGGTAAGATCGCTCGATACCGTTCTTCAGGTGTGGCTTTGAGTAAGATTGGATCGCTATGCTTCAACCACAGATCTTTATCTGCACAAGCTAAATCTAGTTCTAAATAATCGATCTGCAGTAACCCGCACTGTTCCAAATTAGGCTGAACGATTCGCCAACCACGACGTAAATCTTCGTACAATCGATATTCAATTAATTGGGTGAAAGCTTCTTCATTTCTTTTCTTACCCACCCCAAATTCAGCAGGTTGTTCGGCATAATCTGTTTGGGCTAAACCCATTTGTTTGACTACTGCCGCTGCTAGTTGGCTTTGATCTAGTGCGCCTGATGTTTTTAATGCTCCATACAAACTCGCTCTCAGGAAGGACGTTTGAACGAAATCATTAAAATGTCCGGCTTGGAGGGAAGCATCTTGACGGTTATCGGTGAAGCTGAGAACTTTGGCTGCGGTTGAATCTGCGTTTAGAGAAGCCTTGAGCTTGCTGACGGTGGAAATTGATAATAGAGTAGTTGCGGTACTTCTACCTTCACTACTCAAGCGAGAGAGCTTGGTAAATTCATTCTTGCGTCCGTTGTGGACGATTTTACAATTCAAACAAATCTTGAATGGACGGGGAATAAACCAGCAGGGTGTTGGCTTTTCACTACCATTTCCGATGCCAGTTAGCGCAATCGTTCCATTCGGATTAACAAATAGTTGCTGGGGATTGTATTTTTCGTGTTCTTTCTTTAATACTCGCCCATCCCTTCTCGTCTCCTTGAACCAACTATCGGGCAAACTATCTAAATGCTCGGCACTCCATAATTCTGGCTCATCGAGAGTGAGATAGCCTTCTGGGATATTTTCTGAATCATCAGCATCGATCGAGTTGGGTAATAATGGCGTAATTAATTCTCGATCTCGATCGAATTTAACCACATAATAATCTTGACCGCATTCCCGACAGAATACCAGCGGATAGAGAAGTCGATCGTTAGTTGTTTTATATTGCCCTTCTAAAGTAAGGACGCGAGGTTCAGATCCTTCGAGAGTGGAATAGACACTACCCCCTTGAGCGATGAATTGATGCAGTCGGAAGGCTAATCCCTTGGTTTTACTACCCCACAGAAACATCTCTTGGAG
Organism: Chamaesiphon sp. 341R_metabat_111; assembly: GCA_025351825.1. Lineage (GTDB taxonomy): Bacteria > Cyanobacteriota > Cyanobacteriia > Cyanobacteriales > Chamaesiphonaceae > Chamaesiphon. Next base: position 15,928 of record JANXVE010000050.1, read on the forward strand.
AACTTCGGTGCATTGCTCGATCGATAACTCGGTAATTTCTGCTAACTGTCGCGCTCCATCCTTGAGGGTAATCGGTTGGCGGCGCACTAATCCAGCAGCTTCTTCCTCTAGCCCGAAATTCATCTCTATCCAGGCACTAATAGGATGGGATTGAAATTTATCTAAAGTGCGCTCACCCTCTGCTGGTAAGCCAGCTAGAACCGAATCCCGCAACTCTTCAGTAGTTGGCGTTGGGCGTTTAATTGCCCGCACTAAAGTTTCATCGATGACATGTTCTGTCGTCACCTCGACTCCAAACAGTTTACTCGCTACTCCCGCCACAGTTTGACGGCGATGCTCTCTGTCGCCTTCAGTAGACATGGTTGCTGAAGTCCCGATACAGAGCAGATCTCTTCCGCTTCGCTGTCTGAGCTTTCGCACCAGCATCGCGACATCTGCGCCTTGTCTCCCCCGATAGGTGTGGAGTTCGTCGAGGACTAAAAATTTCAGATCCGCTGACTCGACGAATTTTGCTTCGTGTACGCGAGTCAGCATCAATTCCAACATCACATAGTTAGTCAAGATAATCTGGGGTGGATTATTTTGAATCTCGGTTTTGCGCTCCAGGCTCTCTTGTCCGGTATATTGTTCGACGCGGATGGGTGAGTTAGCAACCTTTTTGATGAATTTATCAAACTCCTCTTTTTGGGAGTTAATCAGGGCATTCATTGGATAGACTAAAATCGCTCGTACTCCCTTAATTCCTGGGTTGCGGAGGATATCATCGATAATCGGCACGACATAGCTCAAACTTTTACCCGAACCCGTTCCGGTGGTGAGAACGTATGGCTTTTGACTTTGAGCGGCAACGAAGGCTTGAGCTTGGTGCTGATAAAATTGGAAATCTTGGAAGTACTTGGTACAGTCAGGATGGAGAATATCTCGATCGATTAATTCATTGATACTCGCGCCCTTTTGATAAGCTGGGTTGAGTTGGATGAGCGGATCTTGCCACAGTTCGCCCTTGGCTAATTCTTCATCGACAAATGCTTTGACTTTGCGATCGCGGATATTCAGGAAACTATCGATGTAGCTGTGATAGTCGGCGATAATCTGGTTGCGGAGGGCGAAGATATCGAGCATGGGGGCTTATTGTAGCGATGTAGCCTTAGTGTTCCCCCATTTTTAGACTAAAGCTATAAAGATCGAGTGTGGTGTTAGAAATTTAGGATGGATCGATCGACCCAACTCGGTAATTCTTGCATGTAGGTAACAGTTGAATCGCCTTCAACTGTAGCGACTAGCTGATGTCTGGCATCTGTAGAGTTGTCGTAGAGGATTAATCGATCGACAATTTTGGCGGCTTTACTCAGATTGGCAAGACTGCGATCGTAGCGACGCAGAATATCGGATCTGGGCACATCATGACCGCCTAATTCGACTCGTTGGCGTAGCCTCTCCTTGGAGAATCTCCAACCCTCAGAACATTAATATTAGGATTGTCGATCCCGATGTAAATCAATACAACGAGCCAGCCTCGACTTTTTACCTCACGCATCAGGTTGATGTAGGTATTACCCGCAAGGGTAGTCTCGACAACAAAGCTCTGCCCTGACTGAACGTACTGCTGGGCAAGAATTAAAGATTGGCGACCAGCCGCGATCGCAGCAGTGGCTGGATTAACAGGATCTATTTCCCTAGCGATTCTCGTTCCGAGAGGCTACGCCAACGCATCGGGGTCAATTAGCGGAGTGTTATTAGCAGATAGTTTGGTGAGTGTTGATTTACCAGAACCATTGGCTCCAGCAACAACGGTCAAAGTTGGCATATTTAAAGGATTTCACCAATTATTTTCTCGCTGCCATCTGCTTCGATCTGAATCTCTAATTTTTGCCCATTAGCTTCTTCTCTAACCAATTTTTCACCGATGGTGTAATGAATTGCTTTCCCAATTGCTTTGAGACGTGCAATATCTAATCCAGCTTGCTTTTGTGCCGCAGCCTCTATTTTCCGTGCCATGACCTCAATATTTTCACCGGGAATAATATTGAAGCCAGTATTGGTTTCAGGTTTGGTATAAGTCATGATATCCTCCTTAAAATCATTATAGGCTCTTGTTGCAAACTGACCTTAGATAGAGGAATGGAGGAAACTATGAGATTTCAAATTACTGAAGAGGAAGCCCGTGAGATGGCTAGGCTAGAGGACGAGTCTGGTTGTGATATTAGTGCGGGACCCGATCGGGGCATTTATCTAGACAAGGTAATGGATCTAGCCCTATATCCAGGCAGCCACAATAAGTTTATCGATCTTCTAAACGAGCCGTTTGGAAATGTGATGTCGTCAGAGGAAATTGAGGAGGTGGCAGCTAGTTTTCAGATGCAAATTCAGGAGCGATTAGCTGGTAGAGTGGCAGGCTAACAATTCGGTTCAGATGCTCCACCCGATCGTATTCAAGTTAAAATGATGAACGAACCTAATTTGGTGTCTAATCATGACCCTCCAAGAATTAGAGCCTCAGTTATTAGCTCTTTCAGAAAGCGAGAAAGTACAAGTCGTCCAGCTTCTATCTCAAGGTAAAACCAGCCCGATTCAAGGCATTGAAAAAACGCCTGGTGTTTGTGGTGCGAGTGCCTGTATTGCCGGAACCCGCATTACTGTCTGGGGATTAGTTGAATCGCAGCGGATTGGTTACAGCGAAGCTGATTTACTCACGAGTTACCCAACTCTTTCGGCAACTAATCTTGCTAATGCTTGGGCATATGCAGCGGCTTTTCCTGACGAAATCGAAGCTGAGATCGAAGAAAACAACGCGGTGATGATTCAAGAACTTTAGTGCATGAAATTCTATGCTGATGAACAATATCCATATCCTGTAGTTAAGTGTCTGCGAGAGTTAGGGCATGACATTTTAACCGTTCAGGAGGCAGGACAAGCAAATCAGCGAATTCCTGATGATGAAGTGTTGGCTTTTGCTACTGAGAACGATCGAGCTGTCGTTACGCAAAATCGCAGGGATTTCATCCAACTGCACAAGATACAACCAAATCATGCGGGAATTATTGTTTGTAGCGACGATCGCAATTGGGATGCTTTAGCTCTAAGAATTCATGTGGCGGTGATAGCAGAAGAATCTTTACAAGGTAAGCTAATTCGTATTGTCAGACCATCATGAATTTGAGTCGCTCGATTCCGCAATCTGTTTGCAGACATTCTCGAAGTTATTGATTACTTCATCGTTGGTAAATCTAATTATTCGTAACCCATATTTTTCTAGCTCGATCGTTCTTTCTGCGTCGTAAGTTTGGGCAGATTCAGAGAAGTGAACTGCGCCATCTATTTCAATTACGAGACGTAGAGCCGCACAGTAGAAATCGACAATGAAATGTTCGATCGGTCTTTGACGCAATACCCGATGGGGAAATGTTTTCAGATATTCTTCCCACAGCTTTTTTTCGGCAGGAGTGGGATTGCGCCGCATTTGCTTGGCTCGATCGACCAGTTTGGAGTTGTAGGGGAGGTAGAATGGTGATTCGTTTGGGGGCATGGGGGATGGTAATAATGGGTTGTTTGACTGCGGCGGGAGTGGAGATCCCCCCAGCCCCCTTCACAAGGGGGAGCCGGAGCCGGAGTTAGTCTTAGTCCCCCTTTTGAAGGGGGATTTAGGGGGATCGTCACCTTCGCTGTAGCCATCATCCTTCGATCGAGTCACCACCATATAAAGATCGCATTTCCGCTGCAACTGGAAAGGCTAACTCAATCCGAAAAGTCTTTTAGTTTCAGCAGCAGCCACCTGCGTCAATACCCCAATTGCCACATTTTCTGCTTTTTCTTTCACAATTTTCCATACTGATTCATTGCGAGTATTTTCCAAGAATTCATGACCTTCCCAAGATAGTTCAACTACAGGAATAGAACTAAAACCTCCCTGTAATGGATCTCCCTGGAATTGATGAATTTCCCCAACAACTAATTTTGCCTTAATTAATAAATTCAAGTTATACTCAATCTGCGGTTCATCATATCCAATCGTTTTGACTGATTCATAATTAAAATCACCATCTTGAGATTCGATCGCTAGCATCAATTCTCTAATCAATTCCATATCTCGTTTCATACTGTTCACTCCAGATTTAAGTAATATTTATACTATTCCCGATCGAATCGCCACATCCTCACTAGGCACAGCAATCATCTCAAAACCCTCAATAGCCCTCACCTCACTCAACATTTGTTCTCCCAACTCCAGCAGATCCCACGCCGCCAATACCAACCGCTGAGTGCGATATTCACCGTATTCCTTCAACTCCTTGCTCTTCAATACTCGGAAAGTCTCACTGGGAAACTCTGCTCCATAGACATCGCTAGGATCGAGGATATACCGCAATTCTTTGCGGGTTAAGCCGTAGAGTTTGGCGTATTTGGCATCGAGTTCGGCACGGAGGATGGCGCGACGCTCTGGGTTCCACACAAATGGTGCGCCTTCATAACCCATGTCTTGGGCGAAGGGCTGCATATCCCAAGCGGTGTAGACGAGTTCGAGGACGCGGCTGCTGATGAATTCGATGTCTTGGGGTGTGTACGATTCTGGTGGAATGATGGGGAGTTGTTTGATGATGAAGAAACTAAAGTTTGTGCCTCCTGCTTTTTGACGAGTCACAAAATCAAACACTAAGCTACTCAAATTAGCCTGAAGACAGCTAATTAAGTTAGAATTTTTTATCTCTGTCAGCATTATTGGTGCGCTATGTCCTATGGCAACTCTGGGCAACAAACTAAAAATAGCTGTCCGCTCATTAACAGCCTTTGTAATACCTCTAAATGCCAGCAACCACTGTTTATCCCATTTGCCAGCAAGCTTATTGTCTACCTCCTGCTTATCCACCCAGTAACGCGGCGTAACTCGAAAATCGGGATCTTGCTTCTCAGTCAATGACGCATCGCGGACATCTAAGCCTTCATAAGTCGCCCACCCACGATCGAATTGATGGAACATTTTGGCTTCATACATCGGTAGAGAAGTAGACGACTCACGATCCTGAAATAAACCACTATCATTCGACATATCGAGCATCCGCATGAAGGCAGTCCGTTCGCTGATTTGTAAAAGCGAAAAGGAATTAAAGCTATAACAGAGAAGGGATAGAGCAAAACAGCTCGTCAAAAAGAGCGGGAGCGGGTGATGAAGGAAGAAATAGAGCAAATTAGTTCAGAACGGATTGAT
>JANXVE010000054.1 GCA_025351825.1 Chamaesiphon sp. 341R_metabat_111
TCGATCGAGCGGTAATGGATTGGCAGTAACTGGCACTGATAGATTGAGATCTGTGACTGATGGCAATAGTTCCACAGCAGAACTTCTCGATCGAGCTATTTGTTCGGCACCTGCGGGTAAAATATTTAATATTCCCATAAATAATGGCAGCGCGATCGCTTTCGACAACCAAGTAATAGTCGATAGTTTCATTTTAATTCGGGGTAAATATAGTGATAGTCCGCTAATTTTCCGTTAGCGTTCTCGACTTGCAAATCAGTACCGATGCGTTGGCGAAGCCTCTCCTTTGGAGAATCGTGATTACTGATTTGTCCCAGCATTTGGACCAGTTCGGCTCCGCCGTTGATGGAGCCTAGCGGAAACAATCGCGAGTTAGTGCGAGTGGCAGTGCTGGATTCAAATCGGTTGTTTCTGTATTTACACCAGATTCATGCAGCCATCCGGAAAATATGCCAACTTAAAGGCAAAAAACCCTAACTTTCTAGAAAAGTTAGGGTTTAGATGTATCTGCTTGGGAATAATTCGATTAGCTGCGATCTGGATCGAGATTTGTGATATTCATCTAACCAGCAGAATTAGATAAGAGCTAGTGAATAATACTCACCCACAATGGACGGTTAACTAGATCGATCGAGATGGGGGTGGCGAGACTTGAACTCGCACATCCATTACGGATAACAGATTTTAAGTCTGTCGCGTCTACCATTCCACCACACCCCCAGGTGCGACTTGCTATTTAGATTTGGTTGTCTAAATATCTCATAGACAATAAATCTATCATTAATAAGTTGTTTACGCAAGCAAACGATCGGGAGATTTAACAATTGAGGATCGGTTGAAGTCAGATCGCTCTCCACTAAATGGATTGTGGATCCAGAACCAATTACAATCAAAATATGTGCCCCAAACATCGATCGTGATTGATGTCATCTAGCCCAGAGAGGATCGCCATGTCAAATTCGATCGAACTTGAAGGAAAAATCTTTGTTCCAGTTAGTGAGCTAGATATTCCAGCCTGGAACTGTGTGGTGAGCGACAGGACGCAACCTGCTCTGACACTTAAAGATGACGATATATTTCTGATTACCGACATGCTCGGCAACATCTCTGGCAGTTCGCGAGATGAGACGATCTCCAGCTTGGGCTTGTTTTGTCGAGATACGCGCTTCTTGAGTCGGTTGGAACTCCAAATTGCAGGGCGTTCGCCGATTTTACTGACTTGTAATGCCGATCGAGGATTCGCCCTCTCAGCACTCTGTACCAATCCGACGATTCCGAATATTAACGCAGAAACGATTAGCATTCAGCGCGAAATTGTCCTCAATGGCAGCTTGTTTGAAGAACTAACCATTCACAATTACAATACCACTTCGATCGGCTTTGAATTGAGCTTGAGTTTTGATGCCGATTTCGCGGATCTATTTGAAATTCGGGGTTTTTGCCGCCAGCAACGGGGGCGATTGCTCCGACTAACCCAGCTTGAAAGCCAAGTCCCTACACCTGTCAAGGAATTGACATTGGCTTATCAGGGACTAGATGGGGCGATTCTGGAGTCACAGATTCAATTTTCTCATCGTCTCCCTGACTATCTCAAGGGCTATACCGCTGTCTGGCAGATTGAATTGGCTTCTCACGCCAGTTGTCAGATCGGCTATCGCTTGGCAATGTTGATGAACAATCGTCCAGTGTCACGGGTGAATAGTCCAATGGCACTGATTCAAGCTAAAGCAGCCGAAATGATGGAAGAAGACAACTGGCGATCGCAAATTGTCCAGATCCGCACTGATAATCTCGAAATCAATCGGACGATCGAACGAGCAGAGCAGGACATCTATTTATTACGCCAGAGCTTTGATTTTGCCAGCTCGCCAGCAAATAAGCTCGGCCAGAAAGGGACGGTACTGTCGGCAGGTGTACCCTGGTTCTGTACTCTATTTGGACGGGATGCGATTATTGCTGCCAGTCAGATTCTGATCCTCGATCCGACGATTGCCCGCGAAACTCTAATGGTGCTAGCTCAGTACCAGGGCAAAGTCGATGATGAGTGGCGCGAAGAACAACCAGGCAAAATTCTCCACGAATTACGGATGGGGGAAATGGCGCGGTGTCAGGAGATTCCCCACACGCCTTACTATGGAACCGTCGATGCCACACCATTGTGGTTGATGCTCTATGCCGAGTATTATGCCTGGACTAATGATACCGATACCTTGGATCTATTGTGGGATAATGCGATCGCGGCAATGGCCTGGATCGACAGGCTATGTGCCGAGACTGGCTATCTCGCCTACTATCGCACCTCAGCGCGGGGACTAGTCAACCAGGGCTGGAAAGATTCTAGCGATTGTATTGTCGATCGACAGGGTAAAATTGCCACTGGGCCGATCGTGCTCTGTGAGGTTCAAGCCTATCTTTACGCCGCCAAAATTCGGATGAGCGAACTCGCCAAAATTCGCCAGCAGCCAGAACTCGCCAGCCGCTGGCAACAGGAAGCCCAGAGCCTGAAACAACGCTTTAATCGAGATTTCTGGATTCCCGATCGAGATTTTATCGCTCTCGCCCTCGATGGTGCTGGGAAACAAGTAGATGGGATCGGTTCCAATCCAGGGCAATGCCTCCAGCACGGCATCCTCTATCCCGAAAAAGCTAAAAGTGTCGCCGAACGTCTGCGGGCACCAGATATGTTCAGCGGGTGGGGGATTCGCACCCTCAGCAGTCAGTCACCAGCCTATAATCCGATCGGCTATCATACTGGCTCTGTCTGGCCCCATGACAATAGTTTGATTGCAATGGGTCTTCGATCGGTTGGTGCCGTGGAGCAAGCCTTAGAAGTCGCTCAAGGCATCTTGGATATGACGATCCATCAACCCTACCACCGTCCACCCGAATTGTTCTGCGGCTACGAGCGAACAGCAGGGCATAGTCCCATTCAATATCCCGTTGCTTGTTCCCCTCAAGCCTGGGCGACTGGCACGATTTTTCAACTGCTTCAGATGATGGTGAATCTAGTCCCCGATGCTCCCAGCAACTATCTCCGCATTATCGATCCAGCCCTACCCGCCAGCATTCAGCAACTTACCTTCAAAAATCTCCGTGTCGGCAGCACCCTCATCGATCTAGAATTTGCCCGCGAACAAAACGTCCAAAGCGATGAGTTTCAAGCGACTACTTCCTGTCGAGTCCTGAAGAAGCGAGGGAATTTGCGTGTGACGATTGAAGCGTAGATGGGCTTACTTTGAAATATTTCCCCACCCACGAGATATTCTCAGTAACTTTTGGGTACCTTAGAAATAACGAGATCGATGTCAATCTGCGGTTGGCAGTTATGCTAATTTGGACACAGCATCGAGAACATATACTATGAGGTAAAAGTACACCGTGTGAATAAAAGCGGTAGAATTAGAAGCAAATTGCTAAATCATTTACTTGCCCTACTCTACAACTCAAGAGATCGGTTAGTTATTTTATCTGAATTTGAGTCTGAGCTAATCTGGTTTCCCGATCGCGGGAAGCGTCAATCCCCCCAGGGGAGGCTACTTGAGCTGCCGATCGCAGCCGAAGAAGTACGCCCAACAGTATGTCGAAAGAAATGTTCCATTGGTGAGGCTCAATGAGCTACTGCGTAAACCCTGACTGTCCCCAACCAAAAAATCCGGTCGATGCCTTCCTGTGCCAAGCTTGTGGTGCCAGGTTGCTAGTCCGCAACCGCTACCGAGTCACAAAATCACTAGGACAAGGCGGATTTGGAGCGACCTTTGTAGCGATCGATGTATCGCTCCCTGGCGAACCGATCTGCGTGATCAAACAATTAAGACCGAGCAATAACCACGAAAAGTTCCTACGGATGGCTAGAGAACTATTTGAACGAGAAGCTAGAACCCTCGGTAAAATCGGCAACCATCCTCAAATACCCAGATTGCTAGACTTCTTTGAAGAACGTCGCAACTTTTATCTCGTGCAGGAGTATGTCAGCGGACATACAATCCATCAAGAAGTAAAACAGATGGGACTGTTTAAAGAGAATAAAATCAGAGATTTTCTGATTGAGATCCTACCTGTAATTACTTATATTCACACCCAGCAAGTAATTCACCGCGACATCAAACCAGCCAACATTTTGCGCCGCGAACAGGATGGCAAACTAGTCTTAATTGACTTTGGAGCAGTCAAAAACTACGTTGCTCAAATGGAACCAGTAGAAGGCGCAGAACAAGCCTCCAATACCCAATTTGCAGTGGGTACTTCTGGCTATGCACCCCCCGAACAATTGGCGATGCGACCGATTTTTGCCAGTGATATTTACGCCCTCGGCGTAACTTGCATCTATTTGATGACTGGAAAATCGCCCAAAGATATCGAGTACAACCCTTCCACAGGGGAAATGATGTGGCAAAAACATGTCGAACTGAGCAAGCACATGACTCAAGTTCTGAGCAAAATGCTAGAGGTATCGGTGAGGTATCGCTATCAGTCAGCCGAAGAAGTCCAAAAAGCTCTAGCAGCACCAGCCGCTGTAGACAATCGTCAGGCTCCAGCACCACAACAACAGACTCCGGTAAACAGCTATAGAAACGCTCCGCCACTAGCCCAAGCTTCGCCGCCAGGGATGCCAAATAATCCCAATAATCCAGCCCCTCTGGGCACATCTGCCTCCACGAGAATGGCTGATATCATCAAGCAAAAGCGACCAGATCGCGAGAATGGTGGCGAACCTAGTAGATTTGGAGCCGATCTGCGGACTGGCTTCGGTGGCGCACCAGCACCAGCACAGCAAGCCCCACGCAGAGAGCCACTCAAGCTCGATGCTCAAGGCGTACTAGCGGCATTTAGGCGCGGGCAACGAGTCTTTAGTGACATGGACATCAGCAGTCTCGATCTTGCCAAAGCGCATCTGCCTGGGATCACTCTTACCAGTTCTAACTGTGCTTACATCAATCTTCAAGGCGCGAATTTAGCCGCTGGGAAGTTTGAGAAAGCCGATCTCAGTGATGCAGTACTGAAGGATACTGTCCTCAGTAAAGGGTATTTTAGCTACGCCAATCTCCAGAATGCCGATCTCCGAGGTGCAGATCTCAGTGAAGCATATCTCAATTTTGCCAATCTGCGCGGTGCAAATCTCTGCGGCGCAAATCTCAAGGGTGTCAAAGTCACTGAGGAACAATTGAATCAAGCCAAAACCAATTTCATGACTGTTTTCCCAAATGGGAAGCGGGGTGGTTTTTGGTAGGCTTAATTAGTTGATAATTGTTGGCGTAGCCTTTCCGTTATTGGTAATTAGCGTAGATCCTAGGGTACCCACAAGGGGCACCCCTACAGATAACTTGTAGGGGTGCCCTGTCTTGTCTTGAAGATCGGAAGAGCGTCGTGTAGGGAAAGAGTGTC
>JANXVE010000119.1 GCA_025351825.1 Chamaesiphon sp. 341R_metabat_111
ATCGATAGTTTTAATACAATTCAATCGGAGCGAAACTATCAACAGGCACAGGCTAGTCTGCGCCAAATTTTAGTGAATTTAGATCTGAGTCAGCGGGAAAGATTTGGACTAGAAGCCGAGATTGCCGAGCTGAGTAATCTGCTGCTGAAGCTCGATCGATCGGTATTTCAAGTAGCTGTATTTGGGATGGTGGGCAGAGGTAAATCTTCACTATTAAATGCTTTAATCGGGCAAGATCTATTTCAAGCTGGTGCCTTGCATGGCGTGACTAAGGAACGTCAGCAGGTAGTTTGGGAAATAGATAATTGGCAAGATGAATTCGATTTGGATAAAGATACTCCAGCGACATTGCAAGAAGCGATCGAATTTATCGATACGCCAGGTATTGATGAAGTAGCTGGGGAACAACGTCAACTCCTCGCCCATGATATTGCCCGTCAGGTAGACTTAATTTTATTCGTCATCGCTGGCGATATTACCGAACTCGAACTGCAAACTCTTTCTCAACTGAGAGCTGCTGGTAAACCGATCTTATTAGTATTCAATAAAGTCGATCTTTTTCCCGATCGAGATAAACTAGAAATATACGCCAAAATTCGGGATGAGCGGGTGAGAGAAATTCTCAGTCCGAACGAGATTATCATGGTAGCTGCTGCACCAGTTGCAATTCGTGCCGATCGACGGGAAGATGGCAGCCTGGGCGTGAGTTATCATCCAGGTGTACCCCAAGTATCAGAGCTGAAATGGCGGATTGTCGAAATCCTTCAGCGTGAGGGCAAATCCCTGGCAGCACTCAATGCGATGTTAGCAGCCGATCGAATCCAGCAGCAACTGATCGATCGTAAAATGGGCAGTCGCGAAGATAAAGCCAATGATATTATCTGGCAATCAGTGATGACAAAATCAATTGCGATCGCGCTCAATCCCATCACTGCTGCCGATATTATCGCAGGTGCGGCGATCGATATTGCGATGATAATTCGACTATCTAAATTTTACGGGATGCCGATGACTCGATCTGGTGCCACCAAACTGCTGCAAACAATGGCAATCGGCATGGGCGGGCTGACAATTAGTGAACTGGCAGTCAGACTCGGGTTGAGTGGAGTCAAAGGCTTGCTCGCCATCCTTGCCCCCGCTACAGGCGGAATCAGTATCGCACCCTACACCGCTGTAGCCCTGACTCAGGCTAGCATCGCCGGAGTCGCTACCTACACAGTCGGGCAAGTCACCAAGACTTATCTAGCAAATGGTGCTTCCTGGGGCGACAGTAGCCCCAAGTCAGTCATTACCCAAATTCTTGATACCATTGATAAACACTCGATCGTCGATCGAATCAAGCAAGAATTGGCTGACAAAACATAGCACCAAATCTAAGTAAAAGCACAGATCTTAGATTACCCCTCACAATTAATCCGTAGGGGTGCCCTTAATGGGTACCCTGGATCTACGGTTAGCACCAATTGAGTTCGCCCTAGTTTCATTTTTCAACCCAACCTACAGATCTAATTAATTTCCCTAAAGCCTAACCGCTAAAGCCTAAAGCCTAATTAAAGATGCCAATTTTTGAACAATCAATTCAAATTAGAGCTAGTGCGACAGCAGTAGATCGCTGTATCACCGATTTAGCCTTGATGCAGCGATGGCTCAATCCGATCCTCAAGTGTGAACCGACAGGCGAATGGGGAACTAGTGTTGGCAGTCAAAGTAAATTCACCATTCAAATTCCGGTAATTCAACCGACATTGAAAAATACTGTACTGGCAAGAGAGCCTGGGTTAATTGTGTGGGGATTTAACGGCTTTTTCAAAGGTACAGATCGATGGGAATGTGAACCGAATGAACGCGGCACGAGATTAGTTAACCAGTTTGAATTTAATATTCCCAATCGATTAGTTGCCTGGGGATTCGATCGATTTGCAGCGACTTGGACAAAAGCAGACATGGAGGCACAACTCCGACGATTGAAGCGAGTAGCTGAAGAATTGCAACAAGAATTAGATCGTTAGATAACGATCCAATGCCCTTACTTACTAATAGATTGCAAGAAGTTTAGTGATGAGGCATCCATTTTACCAAAGTGAATCGCGCCAGCTACATTCCAATTTTCGAGAGATTTCACCAACCAGGGGACACCATTGCACTGGGAAGATTCATAGTGATCGAACAGAATTGATAATCTACTTCTAATAAGGGCTTGACTTTCTTGCAAATCAAAACGATTTTGAGCAGCAATCCAGTTGTAAACACTGAGCCTAAATTACTAATCATATCCATGAAAACAAAATGCTGCGGGTTACTAGGACTCTCGATTACTAAGTGATTGAGAATATGTGTACAAGTTCTCAGGAGTCCAAGTTCATCAAGTGGCTGCCGATCTCGATCGGGTGCAACATTAATAATCGCCTTGTATAACCTGTCGTTAAAAGTACGACTACCATAACTACTGTCTACGCCAGAGACTATATACTCATATAAATCGCCCTTGAATTTTTTGATACTGGGCTGCATCTGAAGCCGTGAAACAAAACCGCGAGACAAATCTTGATAGCTAGCATCACCTTCAGCCTTCCCTGAAAATTGACCAAAAGCCATTCCCAATTCCTTGGTAGAGAGTAGAGTGGGATTGTCTACTAGCGGCAGATTATTAGCAGCATCGCGTCCCAATTGAGCTTTGACTCTAGATCTTCTAACTTGATAAGCGAGATAGTGTGATAGATTTGTTTCTTGCTGCTGACGCAAATTTAGTTGGACTCGTTTAATTGTTTCTACATTTTCATGGGTACGTTCTTCAGAGACTAAAGAATGATCGTATAGATAAGGATAACGAGAAATTAACGTGCCTAATGGTCGATCTAGAATTGTTTTTTTATCAGAGCTAGCTCCATTCAGAACAGCATTCAACCGTTTGAGCTTGGGATAGTCATCACCTTGCAGATATACCTGGAGCAACTGGCGCAGGCGGCGAACAGTTCGAGAATATGTCATCCGCACATCATTGAGCCGATCTAGTAACTCCACCAGATCGGCAATGGCTACTCTGCCCGTAGGTTGCATTTGCCAATAGTTAACCAGAATATAACAACAACGATTGATTATCAGGGGAAAATTCTGTTCGGCAGTTTTTTCAAACGCTAATGTTTCGATCGTCGTCCAAATCCGATTGTCACTATAACTGACACCCTCAATAAATAAACTCTTGAATCTTTCAATTACTCTATCTGAAGTCTCAGTCTTAACGACATATAAAAAATGTTCGTAGATAATTTGCTCGATCCCGCTACCAACCTTTTTTCCAACTGCAAACATATTCAATCTCCACGCCTATTTTTAGCAAATAACCACTGCAAATCACCGTAGTGGCTGTTTTAATCGATTGCTCCGTCAACGAAATCTTGCCATAGCAACATAAACTGTAGTAACTAGCCTGGAATTCCAGGTAGAAGAACGATCGAGACAACTTATGTTAAATTTAGCCACAAAAATAGTAGATTGCTGTGAGATCGATCGCTCCCAGCATACCCATGATTACCACTTAATCTGTCATTTATGGAAAATTCTCGCTAGAGGTACGCAGGGAGATTAGATAGATAGAGATTAAAACGGCAAAAATTCAACAACATTCATCCACTCTTCAGGTTCCGAAGATTTAGCAATTAATTCTAAATCTCGAACATATTGACCGATTGTTCCACCGAGTTGATGCCCAAAAATCAATCCAAAGAATGGTTTATTTTGACGCTGCCATTCTTGAGCCATTACTCTAAAGCCAATATCTTGAGTAAAAATAATCCGACCGAATAAATGTACTCGTTCTAAAAGTCTACGATCTAGCATCGTATCGACACCATCTTCGATCGCAGTTAAGACATCCACCTCTCGACGACGAAGTTGTTCGGTAATTGCTTGCGGAACGTGGACATCCATGTATAGCCGAACAGTCATAGTAAGCCTCTGGCTTGCATTCGTAGGGCGAAACTTGATTTACCAGCATCAATCTGCTCAATTTTCACACCTGCCCATTCAGCATTTATTTCTGCATCTATTTCTACTTGATGGTCGAAATAATAACCCATTACTGCATAAATTTCAGCAAGCTGTAAATATGGATGTTGTCGATACATTTCCTCTACCGACCAACCATAAGCTAAATAATCCATGACTATTTGTGCCACTCGAATTCTCGGAACTCTTTGCAGCCTAGCTGATTCACCGTCTAGTCTCTCGATATGCGGATAAGCAATAGTTTGAGGTGTCATGATATTTTCCTCAGTTGAGATTATATTATAGCGATCGGATGTTGAAAGTAAGGATAATTCGAGATCTCGATCGAACATCTCAAAAGTATCGAGATCGATCTAATTACAGAAGACGATTTATGCGGGGATAAAAAACAATTTTTCTAAAAAGTCGGGTTTTTGGCAGCACTAGTATAGATTAATTAAAGCTATAAATAGATTGAAGTTTGAGTTGCGAACTCAGACTAGAGGGTAATTGAGATTTTGGGTGACTTTGACGATCGAGTTGCATCTGCAAGCCAGTTAGGGGATCTTGTCCATTGGCTACTAAAAATTCTAGCCGAATGATGTGGGGCATAATGGCGATCGCATCCAAGATTTTACCCACTGCTTGAACATAGGGATGATGGGGATCTTGGTACCAACTTTCAACTGCTAAATTAGCCTGATCGAAGCCGAGATGAAAGGTGAGTGAAGGATTGCCGAATAAAGCTGTCCCAACGGGTCTACCTTCCTCTTTGAGCAGGAGATTATGGGTTTGGGCGATGTGACGGAGTTTGTCGAGTCGATCGTACCTTGCAGACACGTCTAGGGGTTCCTCGTTCCAGGTAATTCCAACGGTGACGAGATAGGTTTGGAGCAGCATGTGCCCGAGTTTTTCGGCTTTAGTAGCAAGATAGTCATTGTTGTAGTCATTGGCTTCGATCAGCAATGGTACTCGATCGACCATTTCTAGTCCATAGCCTTTTAGTCCCGCAATCTTGCGTGGGTTATTGGTAATCAGCCGAATTTTGCTAATACCCAAATCGTTGAGTACCTGAGCACCCACACCATAGTCGCGGAGATCGGCGGGAAATCCGAGCCGATTATTTGCTTCGACGGTATCTAGTCCCATATCCTGGAGCGAATAAGCTTTGAGCTTGTTGATCAAGCCGATCCCGCGCCCTTCTTGGCGGAGGTAGACAACTACGCCTGCGCCAGCATTTTCGATCATTTTCAGAGCAGCCTGAAGCTGCATCCGACAGTCACAGCGGAGGGAGCCGAGGGCATCACCTGTCAGGCATTCCGAGTGCATCCGCACCATCACAGGTTTGCCAACGAAATCAGCCGGATCGCCTTTGACAATTGCGACGGTTTCAGTTTGATCTAATAGATTCCGATAGCCGTAGATCTGAAACTGTCCAAATTGACTGGGAAGCTTGGTAATTGCGTCGCGCTGAACAAACCTGTCGTGTCTGAGACGGTAACTAATCAGATCGGCAATACTGATAATTTTTAATTTGTGCGTCTGAGCATAAGTAATCAGATCTGACAGTCGCGCCATCGAACCATCGAGATTCTGAATCTCACAAATTACCCCTGCGGGAGTCAAGCCAGCCAGCCTCGCTAAATCTACAGCAGCTTCCGTATGTCCCGCCCGCTTGAGTACACCACCTGATTGGGCACGAAGGGGGAAAATATGACCGGGACGGCGCAGATCTCCTGGTTTAGTCTGAGGATCGATCGCCAGTAAGATCGTCCGAGTGCGATCTTCAGCAGAGATGCCAGTAGTGACTCCAGCACTAGGACTAGCATCGATACTGACGGTAAAAGCAGTCTGATTGGGATCGGTATTATTCGTCACCATCAAGGGTAGATCCAATCGATCTAATTTGTCCCCCGTCATCGCCAGACAAATTAAACCTCTGGCATTGACAGCCATGAAATTAATATTGGCAGCAGTCACTGTCTGGGCTGCACAGATCAAATCACCCTCATTCTCTCGATTCTCATCATCTACGACCACGACCATTTTACCCGCCGCAAAGTCCACGAGGGCGGTATCGATCGAATCAAACTTAAAATTGGTCGGGTCAGTAGGTGAAGTTGCTATCACAGATCGGTAAAATGTTGGTAAACTATATAGTCCATTGAAGCAATTCAAAATTCAAAACTTTAGCAGATGGGTATGTAGGTCAGAATCCCTTTTGCCACATTGCCAAATTCAAACTTTAAATTTGAATTCAAGCTCGAACTAGTTTGCAGGTGCCAGCATCAAAAGTATGGTGCTAACTCTCTCTTATTATATAGGTCATAACATTCATGGGTGAGCAGATTAACCGCCTTCAAGTTGGGATCGTCGGTGCGTCAGGTTATGGCGGTGTTCAGTTGGTGCGCTTATTGCAAGATCATCCGGCGATCGAAATTGCCTATCTGGGTGGATCCAGCAGCGCGGGCAAAAAGTTCGCAGATCTCTATCCACATCTCGCTCACGCCGTGGATTTGAAGATTGAGCCGATCGATGTCGATGTAATTGCTTCCCGTTGTCAGGCGGTCTTTTTAGCTATGCCAAATGGTTTAGCTTGCGAACTCGCACCCAAATTAATCGCTAAAGGTTGTAGCGTGCTGGACTTATCCGCAGACTATCGATTTGCCGATTTGGACGTATATACCCAATGGTATAAGATGCCGAGAGTCGATCGCGAAACCGCCGCCCAAGCCGTCTACGGTTTGCCCGAACTCTACCGCGCCAAACTCAAAAATGCCAAGCTAGTCGGCTGTCCTGGCTGCTATCCTACCGCCAGTCTCCTCGCCCTCTCCCCGCTGCTCAAACAGGGTTTGATTGACGTAGATACCGCGATCGTCGATGCCAAATCCGGCACCTCTGGCGGCGGGAGGCAAGCCAAAACCCATTTATTACTCGCCGAAGCCGATAATAGCCTCACGGCTTACAGCGTCGCCGGACATCGCCATACGCCAGAAATCGAGCAAATATGCAGCGATCTCGCTGGTAATGAAGTAAAGATTCAATTCACCCCCCATCTGATCCCAATGGTGCGAGGTATCCTCACCACCGTCTACGCCACCATTCGTGACCCTGGTTTGGTGACTGAGGACTTGATTACCATTTACAAAGCTTTCTATCGTTCCTCGCCATTCGTGCGGATCTTAGATGGCGGTGTTTATCCCCACACCAAATGGGCAGCAGGAACTAATCTCTGCTACATCGGGCTGGAAGTCGATCCTCGTACTGGTAGGATTATTGTGATTTCAGCGATCGATAATCTGATCAAAGGTCAAGCCGGACAGGCAATCCAGTGTCTGAATGCGATGATGGGCTGGGATGAAACGCTAGGATTACCGCAACTGAGCATCTATCCCTAGATTTGTTCAGATCGGGTTAAATCATATCAACAACAGGTTAGCTTCTTCCCCAAATTCAGAGGAGGACTGGGATGGGATAAATATCTGTTGTTATATTCGATCGAATCTAGTGAATTTTGTAGGTTGGGTTGAGCCTCGAAACCCAACATCACCAATGTCGATCGCACCTAATCAATCGAATATGGATTGAATGTTCAGAAATTGTAAATATTGAGAGGGTGAAGGGATGCCCGATCATCTTAATCGATCGATCTCGAACGCTGAAATTGTTGGTTTCGAGGCTCAACCTACAAATCTAAATCTATAAATCTATAAATCTACAAATCTAAATCAAAAAAAGGATAAGTCTACATGTAGACTTATCCTTTTTAATTGTGTTGATAAAAATAGACTATAGCTTACATTTTGCCCATTTGAGCAGCAACTTCAGCCGCAAAATCAGACTCTACTTTCTCGATCCCTTCACCCAAGATAAAGCGGGTAAAGCGGCGAACTGTAATATCTTCACCCAACTGTTTAGTAGTTTGACCGATTAATTCAGTTACGCTGATATTCTGATCCTTGATGTAAGGTTGATCTACCAAAGTCATCTCTTTCAAACGTTTGTCGATCCGACCTTTGACGATCTTTTCTTTCATCTGGTCGGGCTTGTTGGCGATATCATCGCGACCCATTTCGATTTCTTTTTCCTTGGTGGCAATCGCTTCAGGAATTTCACCCACGTTGAGATACTCAACGTTGGGACATGCTGCGATTTGCATCGCCAAGTTCCGCGCCAGATTCTTGAAATCTTCGCTAGCAGAAACATTTGCCGATGTACAGCCGAGTTCGATCAACACTCCAACTCTTCCACCCGTGTGGATGTAGCAATCAACCGCGCCTTCAGTACCAGCCGCAACTGTGTAGTTAGCTAAACGGCGCACATTGAGGTTTTCACCAATTTTGGCGATCGATTGGACGATCGCTTCAGATACTTTGATGCTAGGATCTGCCGTGTAAGGCTGCGCTAATAGTGCCTCAACGGTACCCGCAGTAATCGCTTGGTGCGCCAAGCTTTGGACGAGATCTTTGAACGCATCGTTTCGCGCTACGAAGTCAGTTTGACAGTTGACTTCCACCAGTACGCCAGTCTTGCCATCAGCTTGAATGAAGTTATCGACCAAGCCTTCGGCAGTTACACGGTCACTCTTTTTACCAGCCGCCACCATCCCTTTCTGACGCAGCCATTCTGACGCTTTGGTCAAATCACCTTCAGTTTCGCCTAAAGCCTTCTTACAGTCCATCATGCCTGCACCCGTATTGCGGCGCAGTTCTTGAACCATCTTTGCAGTTATTTCAGCCATGTTCTTTTATCTGTATTCGAGCTGGTTGTGGGTGGGTGAACAAGAAGAGGGGCAAAGGATAAAGCATACCCTTTACCCCTCTTGTTCAATTAACTAAATAATTGGTACCTAAGAGCTAATTTTAAAACACTCAATACCTAATCTTAGCCTTCGCCGCCTTCACTAGCGACTTCTTCGCCTTCTTCGTCGTACTCTTCACCGTCGCCGAAGTCTTCAAATACTTCGCCTTCGCTATCGAGTTGACCGTGACGACCTTCATAAATCGCATCGGCTAGTTTGCCGAGGATTAATTTGACGGAACGAATCGCATCGTCATTTGCTGGAATTGCGACATCAACCAAATCTGGATCGCAGTTGGTATCGAGTAACGATACGATCGGAATGTTCAGTTTCTTACATTCCAACATCGCGTTATACTCCCGACGTTGATCGACTACGATCACGATATCAGGCACCTTCCGCATGTTCTTGATCCCACCCAGATATTTCTGGAGCTTCGCCATTTCCCGCCGCAACACAGAAGCTTCCTTCTTGGGTAACAGATCCAGCGCGCCGCTATTTTCCCGACGTTCGAGATCCTTCAACCGCTCAACACGAGTTTTGATCGTCGTCCAGTTGGTGAGCATCCCACCCAACCACCGCTGGTTGATATAAGCTGCACCACAACGACTTGCTTCTTGAGCGATGATTCCGGCTGCTTGGCGTTTGGTACCAACAAACAGGAACCGTTTACCTTGTTCGGAAGCTGTCCGCATGTAAACATAAGCTTCTTCCATCAACTGGGCAGTTTGCACCAAGTCGATAATGTGTACGCCGTTGCGCGCAGTGAAGATGAATGGAGCCATTTTGGGGTTCCAACGTCTGGTTTGGTGTCCAAAGTGAACGCCAGACTCCATCATTTGCGCCAAAGATACTACTGGCATAAGACTTAATTTCTCCTAATCGGGTTTATCCTCCATCCAGGCTGTATTTCACAATTGAAACACCCGAATTCCTGAATGTGCGAATTTTTAGACAACCTTTTTATTATAGCTTAAGTTGCTGCTCAAATTGCTAGTGATTCAGCGGGAAGCGGGGAGTAGCCCATTCGGGCGGCTACGCCAACGGAGCGGGGAAGGAAGAATACGGTGTCGATTAAGTTTATCGAGAATATTTGATTCCTACCTAAGGAAAGAAAAGAGCCTACACAAATATGTAAGCTCTTTCTTGTAATGTAATATTTACTTAGGTTTGGGTAGATTCTTAGCTACAACTAGTGATGATTATGAATAATCCTCCTCTTCTTCCTCATCGGTATTAGCAGGTTTCCAATCATCATCTTCATCATCGCTGGCCGCAGATTCGATCGTATCGCCGTAAAGTCCAGCAAACTCATCTGCCTCTTCCTTGCTTGAAGGTTTGATGATCGACAAACCGCCGAGGCTGGCATCGTCTAGATCGTAGCTGCGGGCAGTGCGATCGTCGAGAATCATGTCCTCATCGGTACCAATCATCCCCTCATAAGCACCATACATGCCTGGAGTGCCATAATCGTTGTCCATAATCGGGCTGGAGAAGTTTGAGTCC
Organism: Chamaesiphon sp. 341R_metabat_111; assembly: GCA_025351825.1. Lineage (GTDB taxonomy): Bacteria > Cyanobacteriota > Cyanobacteriia > Cyanobacteriales > Chamaesiphonaceae > Chamaesiphon. The sequence continues at coordinate 10,292 of JANXVE010000119.1, forward strand.
TCATAGGCATTGAAGCCTGTACCAGCGGGGATTAAGCGACCGATGATCACGTTTTCTTTCAAGCCACGGAGCCAGTCGGATTTGCCTTCGATCGCAGCTTCTGTCAGTACCCGTGTAGTTTCTTGGAAACTCGCGGCGGAGATGAAGCTGTCGGTGTTCAGGGATGCTTTGGTGATTCCGAGCAGCATTGGCGTATATTCCGCTGGAGCCGCACCTGTAATCGACATGGCTTCGTTGACCTGTTCGACTTGGCGGAGTTCTTGGAGTTCGCCTGGGAGCATGGTAGTGTCGCCACCATCGTCGATCCGGACTTTGGAGGTCATCTGCCGGACGATCACTTCGATGTGTTTGTCGGAGATTTCTACGCCTTGGGATTGATATACAGATTGAACTTCGTTCACCAGGAAGGCTTGAGCTTTCTGGAGCGCGAGCAGGGCTGCTTCAAATACACCATTTTCCTCGCGGAAGTGGTTGAAGTAGACTTCTAGAATCTCGTGGGGATTCATCTGTCCATCGGTGAGCAAGTGTCCGGCTTTGACGACGTTGCCATCTGATACGAGCAAGTTTTGACCAGGGCCGAGGAAGTATTCTTCGACTGCACCGCTATTGTCAATTACTTTGATCTCAGTTGGTTCGTTGTCCTCGTTGTAGATAACTGATGCCGTACCGTCGCGACGGTTGAGGATACATGGTTCTTTTGGTTTCCGCGCTTCGAGTAGTTCCTCGATCCGTGGTAAACCTTGGATAATGTCCCCAGTTTTCGATCGCTCGTATACTAGTAACACCAGATTATCGCCCCGTTGAACGAGATCGCCAGTATCGATGTGCAGAATTGCACCAGGTGATACACGGTAGGGACGAGATGTCCGCAGTACAACTTGAGTATCAGTAGCTGAGACAACTTGACCAGAATCTGGACTAGGAGAGCCGTCTGCAAGTGGGCTACCAGAAATGACTAGTTGACCGACTTTGACCGTTGGTTTATTGCCATTGGTATCAACAGTAACCCGATCGGTATCACGGACAACCAATACTCGTCGGACGGATTCAGCTCCGGCGCGAATGCCGCGTACTTCACCAGGATGCTTACAGCGAATCTCAGTTCGAGCGACTACTGCACCTGGAGCGATTTTTTGGCCATCGGTGACTAGTGCTTCGGTATAGGTGCTACCACCTAAGTTATCGCCAGCGGTATCACGACGAATGGTAAGCGATTCGAGGATCACTAGCTGGAGTCGAAGTTCGCCGGATTTCTCGTCTTTGACTAGCTCGATATCAGCCGCGAGTTGCGGGGTGCTAGTGGATTCCAGTTCTAACACCAGTTGGGTGCGGAGTAGTTCGACTCCATCAACTGATTTCACCCGTTCGCCATCTTTGTAAGGTACGCGCTGGACGGCGCGGAGTTCGATTGTCGCTGCTTTGCCTTCAACGATCGCACCTTGAGCAGCAGCTTGATTGACTGATGCTTGAGACGGTAGATTTGGCTCGTCAGGGACTTGATATTCCACGACAGGGCGGATTAGTAATGCCGAACCTTCTGGGGTTTCGACGTACTCTAAGTACCGCATTTCGGTGACTGCTTCAAGTTCGGGAACTGGCTTGTTGCCTGGGTAACAGATCGTTCCGGTCACGGATTGCCCAGCTTCTGGATCGTCGAGTAGGTGCAATTCCCCTGGTTTGATCGTGATTTCACGGAGAATGTCATTCTTCTGAACGACTTCAATAATTCCGCTAATTCCGCAGAAGATATCGCGGATTACTTCGGTTCCGGCTTCAACAAACTGACCATCTTCGACGTTGAGGAGAGAGATGTCTTTGTTGACTTCGTGAGACTCTTCAGGAATCCAGAGGATAGTACCGCCTTGAACGACTTCGTAGCCCTGTTTGGCTTTACCTTTCTTCTGGACATCTAGTCCCGCAAACTTAATGATTCCCCCTGTGCGAGTCCGGTACTTATCATCGATTAATTCGGCGACGGCAGTACCACTTTGGACTTTGGTGCCTGGAGCAGTCAGGAGTTGGAAGCGTTGGTTTTCGTCAGTAACGATCGAATATTGCTCGCGTCCAGATTCGGTATCGACCTCGACTTTAGACCGATCGAGTGACACGGAAGCGGTGATAATATCGATCTCCCGTTCGCCGCGTAGTCTGACGACACCACCACTAACGGAGATTAACTTGGTTTCAGCTAATACGCCGTCGGTGTCAACCATTTCGCCGTTTTTGACCATGGCTTCGGCACCAGGTGGTAAGTTATAAACTTCCCCTGAGAGTACCCAAATCAAGCCACCCCGTTGAGCGATCCGCGTCATGTTGCCTTGACGATCGGTTTTTTCTTCCGGTACGATATCGGCAAATAAGACTTCACCAGCGAGATCGGCGGCTACGTCTTTGGTTGCTTTCTCAGTCGAACGTCCACCTTTACTCAGTGCGATTTCGGCAAGGAGATCGCCAGTTTTGACTTCCGCACCGTCAGCGACGAGCAGGAGCGAACCAGGCGTGAGATTAAAGGTCTTTTTCTTGCCTTTACCTTTTGGTTCGAGGACGAGATCGCCGTTGACTTCTACTTGTTCGCGATCTTCGCCGTGCTTGGTACGGACGGAGCGGACGCGGAGGTTCAAGAATTTGACGGTACCATCGTGAGGCGCACGAATTTGTTGCTCGACTTCTCCGGTAAATACCCCACCCGTGTGGAATGTCCGCATCGTGAGCTGGGTACCTGGTTCACCGATCGATTGCGCGGCAATAATTCCGACGGCTTCACCAAGATCTACGAGGTGTCCGTGGGCTAGACTCCAGCCATAGCAGAGCTGACAGACCGAACGGGCTGCTTCACAGGTTAATGGCGATCGCGTAAAGACGTTTTTCACATCAGCCTTGACGATTGCAGCGATCGTATCTTCATCTAGTTGCTGGTTGCGACTGGCAATTAGGGCTTTAGTTTCAGGATGGAAAACGTCTGAGGCGAGTACGCGCCCGTGCATCCGATCCTTGAGCGGGATCAAGACCCGATCTCCATCTTTCATCGCTTCGACGGTCAAGCCGCGAGTTGTGCCGCAGTCATGTTCGCGGACGATTACGTCTTGGGAAACGTCTACCAGACGACGAGTAAGGTAGCCAGAGTCAGCGGTACGTAATGCAGTATCTACGAGTCCTTTCCGCGCACCGTAGGAGGAAATAATGTACTCGGTAACAGTTAAGCCTTCTTTAAAGTTGGTCTTAATTGGTAAATCGATGATCTCCCCTTGCGGATTGGCCATCAAGCCCCGCATCCCTACGAGCTGGCGGACTTGGGACAGGTTTCCCCGCGCGCCGGAGAAGGCCATCATGTAGACGGAGTTGAGCGGATAGTTTTCGCGGAAGTTGACAACTACCTGATCTTTGAGGCTCTCGGAGGTGATGTTCCAGGTATCGATTACTTTCTGGAACCGTTCTACTTCCGTAATCTCGCCACGGGTGTATTTCGCTTCGGTTTCGTCGATCGTATTTTCCGCCGCTTCAAGCATTTCTTTCTTGATGGGGGGGATTTTCAGATCGTCGATACTGATCGATACACCTGCTCTGGTGGCGAACCGGAAACCCAATTCTTTGAGTTTGTCGGCCATTTGCGCGGTTCTGGCGGTGCCGTAGTGGCGGAATGACCAGGTGATCAGTTTTTTCAACTGTCCTTTATCAACCATGCGGTTGTTAAATGCGATCGGCTTTCTCTCTTTTTCGCTCATGATGGGGGTGGTGGTGGTTGGGCTGAGGTGTTCTTGTGGGTGGCGAATCGGCAAACTATTAGAACTTGACTAGTTTCAAGCTTTTCTGGTGGGGACAGAACCCGGACTTGGGGGGTCTGCCCCCCAACCCCCCCCACCGAGGGGCGGGACGCACCCCCTCGGACTCCCCATCGTATGGATGGCTTGTGGGCTAGCTCAGACTCACATTCACTCCACTTTAGGATTTAGTTGGAGGTTATTTGCTCTGATGGCATAGGTTGATCTTTCTTCTGTAAAGAAATGTAGGCTTTATTTCGCTTCGCTTCATTCAACCTGCTATTGAATGGAATCTTAGTCCCCCTTAAAAAGAGGGATTTAGGGGGGGTTAGGGGGATTCTAGGGCTTGCGCTACACCGATAAAACCTCCTGAATTGTTTGGTTATAAATCATCCTTCCTGGAGTGGTGTAGATGTATTGGGACATGAATTCACCTGTTTTGGATTCGCGAACGCGGCGGTATTTATAGAGTTTGGTGATTGTGCCGTCAATGGCTTCGATCGTTTGCAACGGTTCTTGTTCGTTCTCGTCGCATTCCATTAAGCCGTCGTAGCGCACCCAGACGAAGGTGTGGATATTTAGTTCGGCTCTGTCGTATGCTCTGATTGCGTCGTCTAGGTTAGCGAAATATCGATCGGTTTCCGCTAGAGCGGGGTTACGGGCGGTGAGGTAGTAGCAGCCTAGTACCATATCCTGAGATGGTGCGACGATGGGCGAACCTGTTGCTGGTGAGAGGATGTTGTTACTCGCCAACATCAGTAACCGCGCTTCGGCTTGGGATTCTAGGGAGAGAGGGACGTGAACCGCCATTTGATCTCCATCGAAGTCGGCGTTAAATGCCGGACAGACGAGGGGATGAAGTTGGATCGCGCGTCCTTGGACGATGATTGGTTCAAAGGCTTGGATGCCCAGACGGTGCAGGGTTGGTGCCCGATTGAGCATGACTGGGTGTCCGGCGATGACTTCTTCGAGTACGTCCCACACCATTGGGTCGCCTTTTTGGATCATCTTTTTGGCGGCTTTGATGTTGTTAACTAAGTTATTTTTAATTAACCGATGAATCACGAAGGGCTGGAACAATTCGATCGCCATTTCTCGCGGTAATCCACACTGATGAATCTTCAGTTTTGGCCCGACGACGATGACAGAACGTCCTGAATAATCGACCCGTTTACCGAGTAAGTTTTGACGGAATCGACCCTGTTTACCTTCGATAATATCGGAGAGAGATTTGAGGGCGCGATTGTTGGCACCGACTACTGTTCTACCGCGTCTACCGTTGTCGATCAGTGCATCGACGGCTTCTTGCAACATCCGTTTTTCGTTACGGACGATGATCTCTGGGGCGAGGATTTCTTTCAGTCTGGCGAGACGATTATTCCGGTTAATGACGCGGCGATAAAGGTCGTTTAGATCAGAAGTTGCAAATCGTCCACCATCCAATTGCACCATCGGGCGCAAGTCGGGTGGGATAACGGGAATATAGCTAAGAATCATCCATTCTGGACGGCTGCCTGTCGCGATGAAGTTATCAATTACTCGCAGGCGTTTGATTAATTTGGCGCGTTTTTGTCCCTTAGACTCACTGATTTGTTCGCGCAGCTTTTCAGCTTCTTCTTCTAATTGTAGGTCTTCAAGCAATCGTTGAACGGCTTCTGCACCGATGCCCACTTCCACGCCTTCGAGTTCGGAATCTTCACTGTAGATCCGCTCTTCGATTTCCAGCCATTGCTCTTCTGTCAATAGCTGTTTGTAGCCAAGGGTATCATCGTTACCCGCAGACAACACAACGTAGGAGTTGAAATAAACAATCTGCTCGACATCCCGCAGGGGCATGTCTAGTAAGATGCTCAGATAGCTGGGAATCCCTTTCAGATACCAAACATGGGACACTGGCGCGGCTAATTTAATAAATCCCATCCGGTGACGGCGGACGCGGGATTCAGTCACTTCTACCCCACAGCGTTCGCAAACAATCCCCCGATGGCGCACCCGCTTGTACTTACCACAATGACATTCCCAATCCTTCGCTGGGCCAAAAATTCGCTCGCAGAATAAACCATCCATTTCCGGCTTCAATGTCCGGTAATTAATAGTTTCAGGCTTGGTAACTTCACCGACTGGCGTTCCATTGGGGAGATTTCGAGAACCCCACTCGCGGATTCGATCGGGCGAAGCAATCCCAATCTTAACGTAATCAAACTTAGTTTCTAGCTTTTGACGCATAATTAGACTTTAGGCTTTAGGGATTAGGCTTTAGGACTAGGCTTTAGGCTTTGGGCTTTAGGCTTTAGGACTAGGCTTTAGGGATCGAGCTTTAGAGATTAGGACTAGGATTTATAAATCAGGCTGTAAGACTATGCTTTAGGCTTGAGAACTAGGATTCAGATGTTGGGTTTTAGGTATGAGTGTAAAAATAAATCTATACCTAAAGCCCAAAGCCTAAAACCTAACCCCTTCCTAAAGCCTAAAGCCTAATACCTTCCTATCCTTCTTCGCTATCGTCTCCACGGGCAAAGGACTCGTAAGTCGGACGCGATGGGGCACGGCGAGTATTGACATCTGCCATCAGATCGACTTCCACGTCGCGGCTATCGCCGTCGGCTGTCTGTTCGACTTTATGGACGGCGATATCCAGTCCGAGGGATTGCAATTCGCGCATCAGTACTTTGAACGATTCGGGAGTACCAGGGCTAGGAATCGATTTACCTTTAACGATCGCATTTAAGGCATCATTCCGTCCTTGCATATCGTCGGACTTGACTGTCAGTAACTCTTGGAGCGTATACGCTGCACCGAATGCTTCCAGTGCCCACACTTCCATTTCTCCAAACCGCTGTCCACCTTGCTGCGCTTTACCACCGAGGGGCTGTTGCGTAACCAGGGAGTAAGGTCCGGTAGAACGGGCGTGAATCTTGTCATCGACTAAGTGGACGAGTTTGAGCATGTACGCCTTGCCGACTGTTACTGGTCTGTCAAAGGCTTCGCCTGTGCGTCCATCGTATACTGTGGTTTTACCTGGCTCTTCTTTATCGAAGATCCACGGTTTGTTCTGCTGTTTTGCAGCCTGTTTCAGCTTACTATGGACTGTCGATCGGGATGCTTCAGGTGCATACATTTCATCGAATGGAGTGACTTTGAATCGCTTGTTCAGGTTATGTCCCGCCCAACCAAGTAAGCATTCAAATACCTGTCCAACATTCATCCGTGACGGTACACCCAGAGGGTTGAGAACGATATCCACAGCGGTACCATCGGGGAGATAAGGCATATCTTCGACGGGCATAATTCGGGACACAATCCCTTTATTGCCATGTCGTCCCGCCATTTTATCACCGACTTGGATTTTACGTTTTTGAGCAACGTAGATCCGCACGACCATATTCGCGCCTGGTGGCAGTTCGTCGCCCTGTTCGCGGGTAAATACGCGAACATCGACGACGCGACCTTTTTCACCATTTGGTACACGGAGGGAGTTGTCGCGGACATCACGCGCTTTTTCACCGAAAATCGCACGAAGTAACTTTTCTTCTGGTGGCTGATCTGACTCACCTTTGGGAGTGACTTTACCAACGAGAATATCCCCAGACATGACCCAGGCACCTTTACGGATGATTCCGGTTTCGTCAAGGTTTCGCAATGATTCTTCACTAACGTTGGGAATCTCACGAGTGATTTCTTCAGGTCCGAGTTTGGTTTGACGGGCTTCGATTTCAAACTTCTCGATGTGGATACTGGTATAGAAATCCTGGGACACTAATTTTTCACTAATCAGAATCGCATCCTCGTAGTTGTAGCCTTCCCACGGCATGTAGGCAACGAGAATATTCTGACCCAGAGCCAGTTCACCGCCTTCAGTCGCCGAACCATCTGCGAGTACTTGACCTGCAACTACTCGATCTCCGATATGGACGAGCGGACGTTGGTTGAGGCAAGTATCTTGGTTAGAACGGTGATATTTTTGGAGCAGATATTTCTGCGTCCGACCATTATCGCCTTTGACATCGATCGATTCTGCTTCGACAAAGCAGACTACCCCGTCGAATTTGGCAACAACTACCATACCTGAATCTCGCGCCGCTTGGACTTCTAAGCCCGTACCGACGAGTGGACGCTCGGGACGCAGTAATGGTACCGCCTGACGTTGCATGTTGGAACCCATTAGGGCGCGGTTAGCATCGTCATGTTCGAGGAATGGAATCAACGATGTCGCAACCGAAATAATCTGCACGGGAGAAATCGCCACATAGTCCACCTGATCCGGTGTGGTAGTGGTAAATTCATGCCGATACCGAACGGGAATCGTCGAACCTAAGATGTACCCATTCTCATCGGTGGTAATATCGCCAGGTGCAACCCGCAGATCGTCTTCCTGATCCGCTGTCATATATTCGGCTTCCAGCTCCCGCTTCACCCGACCATTTTCGACAGGAAGGAATGGAGTTTCGATAAATCCGTACTGATTCACCCGCGCGTGAGTAGCCAGAGAACCGATCAAACCAGCGTTGGGGCCTTCAGGAGTCTCGATCGGACAAATCCGCCCGTAGTGGGAGGTGTGGATGTCTCGCACGGCAAAACCAGCCCGTTCTCGCGTCAAACCACCAGGGCCTAATGCTGACAGACGGCGTTTGTGTGTCAATTCCGCGAGTGGATTGGTTTGATCCATAAACTGGGAGAGCTGGGAGGAACCGAAAAATTCCTTAACTGCTGCTACCAATGGCTTAGGATTGACCAAACTAGCGGGTGTCAAACTACTAGTCTCCGAAACCGTCATCCGTTCGCGGATAATCCGTTCGAGGCGATTTAAACCTACCCGAATTTGGTTCTGAAGTAGCTCACCTACTGACCGCACGCGGCGATTTCCTAAGTGATCGATGTCGTCGGTGCTGCCGATATCAAATTCGAGATTGATCAGATAATCGATCGCGCACAGGATATCCTGAGGAGTCAGCACCCGAATTGAATCAGGCGTAGTCAACCGCAGTTTACGATTTAATTTATACCGTCCAACTTTGCCCAAATCATAACGCTTGGGGTCAAAGAAACGAGAATCTAGCAGTTGCTGACCACCACTGACAGTAGGTGGTTCGCCTGGACGCAACTTTTTATACAGCTCCATCAACGCTTCTTCTTCGGTCAGATTCCCTTCTTTATCGATTGTCTTTTGATAAAATTCAGGGTGACGCAATGAGTCAAAAATCTCATTGTCACTTAAACCCAAAGCTTTCAATAATACCTGCGCCGAAAGTTTACGAGTCTTGTCGATCCGCACCCAAACGATATCATTTTTGTCAGTCTCAAATTTCAGCCACGCACCACGGTTAGGAATCAAGGACGCGCTATAGGTACGGCGACCATTCTTGTCCAATTCAGACTTATAGTACACCCCAGGCGATCGCACGATCTGGTTGACAATTACCCGTTCGGCACCGTTAATAATAAACGTACCCCGATCGGTCATCAATGGCAAATCGCCAATAAAGACATCCTGCTCGATGATTTTGCCCTTATCTTCTTTGTTGATCAACTGAGTCGGCACATACATCTGTACTGCATAGCTAGCATCGCGTCGCTTTGCTTCATCTACGTCATACTTAGGACGTTTGAGCTTATAATTTTTGGCGAGGAATCTCAATTCCAGCTTGCCAGTATAGTCAGTAATTGGTGAAAAGCTATCTAATTCTTCGATCAAACCTTCTTCCAAGAACCAGCGAAAACTAGAACGCTGAATCTCTACTAAATCAGGCAACATGTAAGTGGATGCCGTCGTAGTAATCTGACTAGTCATGTATAATCCTCTATGAGTGCGTTCTAAATAGCGATCGATTCGTCTAAATTAAATTGGCGTTCCAAACTTATCGAGATCGACCTTGGTACGGCAACGTAGCTGTGTCTTTATTAGCCCAAACTACCCGATTATGTATATACATACTTAAAATGCCCCCATTGCGAGTAATAATTGCTTTGCTCCGATCTTACATTTGCTGCGGCTGGGAAAGTATTAGCCTGCGAGTATGAGTTCAAAAACATCTTCGTGGCGAAAGTATATTGATTTAGGCTGGATCTGAGCAGAAAAATTAGATATGGTTAGCTAAATAGTTGATAATGTTGGTAGTTTAAATAATTGTCGCGCATTTGCCGTCGTAAAATCAGCGAGTGTTTCGAGGCTTTCACCCCGCAACTGAGCTAGATAACTGGCAATATGACTAACGAAAGCTGGTTCATTCCGCTTGCCACGTTTGGGCACAGGTGCCAAAAATGGGCAGTCAGTTTCGATCAGCAATTTTTCAGGAGGTACGATTTGAGCCGAAGCTTGAATCTGAGTCGCATTTTTAAAAGTAACGACTCCACTGAAGCTGATAAAAAAGCCCAAGTCCAGAAACCACTGAGTCTCCTCTGGAGTTCCCGCCCAGCAATGCATCACGCCCCGAACTTGCCCGAACTCTTTCCAGAACTCCTCACACACTTGGCGCATCATAGTAGCTGCATCGCGACAGTGAATAATCACTGGCAAATCTAGATCTCTAGCAATCTGTAATTGCGATCGAAATACTTCAATTTGCCACTGACGATCGTCAGCCTTGAAGAAGTCCAGACCCATTTCACCGATGGCAACTACCCGTTTGTCGCTAATTGCCAGTGCTCGAATCCGCTCTCCCAGATCTGCTTCCCATAATTTTGCGTCCAATGGATGCAATCCTACCGAAAAGAACAATTCTGGTAGCAGATCTGCTAATTTCTGCGTCTTGGTAAACTCGGCTGGCGTTACACAAGAGTGTACTAACTGTACGACCCCTTGCTCGCGCCAACGATCGCGCACTGCCTCTAGATCGGCATCGAAGCTATCAAAGTTGATGTGGACGTGAGTATCAATTAGCTGCATTTAGCACAGGTTAACTGGTTTCGAGAGGATTGCTTGAACTATGCAGCCGCTTTGACTGCGATCGCTTTGGCTAGACGAGATTTCTTGTTAGCACCGTTGTTCCGATGCAGAACACCCTTCTGAACGGCTTTGTCGATCTTCTTGAATGCTTCATTCATACATTTTTGAACTTCAGCAGATGTTTCATCTGAAGGGGTTGCAGTATGTTTCTCAACCGCAGTGAAGTATTTTTTCATCAATGTCCGAACTACGGATTTGTGTGCTTTATTACGAAGTCTATTGCGCTCGGCGACTTCGACACGTTTGATTGCAGACTTAATATTTGCCATTTGCTTTAATCCCGCTATTTCCTACTTTTTCGCATTAAAGCGTCGCCACGCGAGCCTGTCACTTTGGATCTTACAATTACAAAAATTGACATAATGCCAGACATATAATCATAGCATAGCGTCCTAAAAATTAGCAAGATGTTTTTTTGGTTGGGAGCGAAGATTTACCCATCCCGCCCTACGGGCACCCCTCCAAGGAGGGGATTTGTTAAATGGAGAGCTTATGTACTATTTTACCAAATTCGTGATATACTTGTACTAAGACAGGATTGAAGCCAAGGACAGCTTGTCCGCCACAGAACTCTATAAATATTTGCCGAGCAGACCTATGACTTACTCGAAAACCAGAGCGACTAAAGACCATACTGCTGAATACTTACACACGCCCAGCCCTGATGTACTTGCAGAGTCTCTTTCACAAATGGAAGAATTGACGATTACTCCCTCAGCATCACATCAAAGCACCCCACCTGTACTAGGTGGAGCCAAAGTACGCGACAGGTTTGCCGCACCTGAATATGTCAATCCCAACGCTCGCCTACCCCGCATTCAAGCCCTGCGCGGCGAAAATGGTGCGAGTGAGTGCGGTTACTTCATCACTGAAGCCGAGATGGCTAAAGCTGGCTGGGGTCAGATCGACGAGTCGCAAACGATCGTCTATGAATACAACAGTGGCGGCAAAGAGCGGGGATTATTGGTTCAATCACCTCGGATGTTGGTAGTACCTCGATCGCCTTTATTTGCATTTGATAGACAGGTCTCTCGCCAGGAAGAACGGCTAGTTGTTGCCGGACAATATACCAAACAGTTATACAGTAATCGCGAGAAATTTGGTACTGCTCAATGCTATGAAGTATTGCTCTTAGATGCCAATAATCAACCATTACATGAAATTGGTTTAGCTTATGTTGCAAAAGGTGCAAATCAGGCGAGTTTTAGCTTCCACTGGCAGCAACTGGTCGATCGAGTCACCAAGTGTCACGCGATCGCCAATTCAATCCCAGCCCGAGTCAAAGACGCGCGGTTCAATAGCCTCTGTGTGTTTGAGTTTACTGTCAAACGCGAACTGGCAGGTAATAATGCTAAGTCCCCAGCATGTAAAGTTCACAGCCACGTCGAGCCAATCCAGGAGAATTGGGAACAGTTTTTCTTAGGTCGTCAAGATGAAATTGCCGATCGGTTTCTAAATTTATTAGCACCTACAACTGAATTAACTTTACCCCATAATAATGTTTTGAGTTTAGCAGACAAAATTGAGGATGAACTTAGTGATTCTATCGCCGCATAAAATCATTTTTGTGAGCTGGCAATTGCCGTTCTAGTGGGAACAGAAACCCGACTTCTTGGAGAAGTTGGGTTTCTTGCCGTAATGATATAAATTTCCGCTATGATAGACATCGAACAAGATGCCAAGTTTTTTAAAATGAATAAAAATCGTTGGTCACTATCCCCTATTCCCTATCCCCTATTCCTTAAAGATGAGAGTTGCAGCATTAGGATTGGATGTCGGGGGTAAACGCATCGGCGTAGCTGGCTGTGATGGGTTGGGATTGATTGCGACGGGGATTACCACGATTTGGCGCAGTTCGTTTCAGGAAGATATCGCCCAATTGAGGCAAATTATCGCAGAACGACAGGTAAAAATATTAGTACTGGGGTTGCCTTACAAGATGGATGGGAGTATCGGATCCCAAGCCAAGCAGGTGCAAAAGTTTGCACGACGAGTAGCTGCTGAGATTGATTTGCCAATCGAATATGTAGACGAACGCTTGACTTCCTATGCAGCCGAAGAAATGATGAAGGCGGCACAGATCTCAGTATCTCAAAATAAAGGGACGATCGATCGAATCGCAGCAGCGGTAATTCTCCAACAATGGCTCGACGATAGGGTGAGCAGCACCAAAATCTAAATTACTGTAGTTACGATGAATCAGAAATGTCTCTTTTGTGAGTGCGGCTGGGTAATCTAAGAATAAGCAATATTATTCGATCGAGAGATTATGTCTAGCCATCTACCAAAATCGTTACTTATTAGCAGTGTCGGGATATCCGTTTCAAGTGCTCTAATCCCTATGGTAGCTCAATCTCAAGGCACTACCCCCCCCGAAAAAATAACTGAATCAACGGCGGCTGATGCCAATCGCCAAATTCAGAAATTCAATCCGATTCAGTCAACGGTGGCTCCAGGCTCTACAGCAGTCAATGCAGGACAGTACACATTTGTCGTACCGACTTATGCAGCAATGATAGTTGCAGTTGTTATTGGTGGAGTTGCTCTATTTCCAGTAGTATCTTTGCTGCTAAATGCAAAAAAAGCTGCTAAGTTGGGTCAGGAATCTTTTCTAGCAAAGTTCGGTAACAGATTTCGGAAGCCCCCAGTATTAGAAAGTGACAAATTTTTGCATCAACGTAATTTTGAGAAACTTGCCCAGATCACTAATCAAGCCGAAAATATTAATGCAGATAAATTTGGCAACACTGAGTTTATGGTTTTTTTCAAAATCAAAAGCTATATTGCCAGATCGATCGATGAATATGCGAACTTAGATAATGCGATCGAAATGCTATCAGTTGCAGTTGCTGCTCAACATAGCTTCTTGACGATCGATAGCACTGAATCTAGATACTGTAGCACCGGACAGCAAGAGCTTTATAAATTTGTTAATGGATTATTAACTCAAGATTTAGATCCTACGGTTTTTCAAGAGCAGGTTGCTCGTAAACTCCAAGAAGTACTTCCACTCCTAAAGACAGAAGAAGGAAAGGTTGCACTGGAATCTTATGTAAAAGAAGTAAGTAAGATTTCTGATAATCCAGTGGGACTAAGATTACTGCTCTTATTCAAAAAGTATCAGCTTGATGACTATTCAACGTTGCGTAGTGTCTCTAATACGATTGCTCAGTTAGAATCAGAGGACTTGTTGAATGTAGATTCACTACTGCTACTAGTAATGGTCAAATATGATGTCTTTGAAAAATTAGGACCAATCGTTGGAATCGAAGATAAATACAATCGGCCAGAAACTTATAGCAAAATGCTCCAATACATTGGCTTAAAGTCTCGACATGAATCTTCTTATCAGAAATTTCAAGAGTTTTTAACACTACTTAAACAATGGGAAACTCATTATAAATCAGTTGTCAATGTCCGTCAAAAGTATACAGCAGAAGCATATCGACTACCGAAAGAGTTTAATGCGGAAATTCCAGGTTTAGCACTGCATGAGAAATATAAAGAGAGTTTTCACCTTATAACTCCCGTAACACCAATAACTATCACACCTAATAAAATTGCAGAAGTCAAAAAAGAGGCTCCTGTTTTAACTAGTGCTAACTAATAATTGATGACACAGATATTAGGAAGAAGGAGTTCGATTTTTATAAGATTGGTAAATCTCTGCTGCAACATGAGCTGGCACAAGATGATCGATCGAGCCGTTAAATTTGGCGATTTCTTTGACGATACTGCTGCTCAAGAAACCATGCTCAGTTGAGGTCGCCAAAAACACTGTTTCGATTTCTTTCGATAGAGTTTTATTGGTGTGCGCCATTTGGAGTTCTTTCTCAAAATCAGACATCACTCGCAATCCCCTCAGCAATACTTTTGCGCCAATCTGGTTGGCATAATCAACCGTCAACCCATCAAAGCTATCTACCTCTACTTGGGGCAGATGTCGGGTGGCTGTGTAAATTTGGCGTAGACGTTGTTCGACGGTAAATAATGGTGTCTTGCCTGGATTGCGGAGGACAGCAACGACGACTCGATCGAATAGTTTGCTACCACGTTCGATAATGTCTAAATGACCGAGGGTAATGGGATCGAAACTGCCAGGGTAGATTGCAATCATAGAGTTGGAAGTTGGGAGTTGGAAGTTGGGAGTTAGAAGTGTGGGGAGTGTGGGGAGAAGGAATTAATAGGAAGAATCGTTTTTTCTAGTCTCCGAACTCCGAACTCCCAATTCTTCCCGAAATAATACATAGATTTACACCGCCCACTACTAGCAACAACGAGCGTAAAATTATTCATCTGAGAGGCTAGCCATTTGACGGCGATCTTGGGGAATGAACATTCGATCGCGTGGTAACATCGATACTGCTTCAGTGAGGAGAAATTCACCTCGATCGATCGTTTCTTTTAGCTCGATGGCGACTTGTTTCGATCGATAGATACTTGCTAGGGGGGCTACTCGGACAGTCCTACCCTCGATTTTAATTTTACCCGACTTGAGTTGCTCATAGCTGACTAGCCCAAACGTCGGACGCACCCGTCGCGGAATCGAGAAATCGACAACAGGGGCAAAAATATCGCGATCCTGAACCGCACATTTCGCCACAATATCGGCATTCAAGACTGGGATTGGCACACCAACGCCCAACATTAACGAAGGGCCATAATTCTTGAGATAACAGCCGCGTACCCAGTTGGGATCCATCTGTTTGGCATCACCCACGAGGGCAAGAGTGGCTGCTGGGCCGATGGGAGTGCGATTTTCGGCACGACGTTGGAGCGGGAAGTGTTGGGTGCCTTCCCAGGCCACGTAGCCGATGGCTCCACCCAACCAGATCCGCGTACCGATACCGATTACTTCTAGGTCTGGATCGTTTAATAGGGGTGAAATTGCCCCCGCATTGGAATATACAGCATTGCCTAATTGGGGCTGTAACGGGCCAAGATAAGTATATAGCTGTCGATCGCCACCATTGACACCGACGATGAAGTTTTGGTACAGATTGCGGGGATTGTAGAGATAGAATTGATTGATTGTATCTTTGGTAATAGTCGTATCAAATGCTGTGCGAGGATAGCAATCTGTCCCTTGACCAATTGCCCGAAGATTGACACTTTTTCCGGCAATTAGGTCGGCAATTACATGTGCGCCACCACGTTCTTTGCGATCTTCACCATCGCCGATTTCACTGGTGTAATCGACTAATTGAGTCGCACCTAAATAGAGATCGACTGCCCCAAATCCAGCATAGGCAGGCACACCATCTAATGTACACGATCGAATCTTGATCGGTGGATCTGTGTGTCCTAAATTGAGAATTGCTCCCGATGATTCCATCGGCTCAAAGCTACCTGTAGTAATCACATCCACTAATTCGGCAATCTTGGCAATACCTAGTTCACCAACTTTGAGTTTGACTTCATCAACTGTCCAAACTACTGCTTTTTTTTGGTCGATCTTATCGTTGATTTCGTCGATTGTTTTCATAAGAGTTGGGAGTTAGCAGTTGGGAGTTGGGAGTAGAGTATTAATTCTAGATGGTGGGCACTGCCCACCATCTAGAATTGACGATGCAAATATAGTCAGTTAGAAATCATCCAATCTTACAATACACCTGATTCTAATTGGTCTAGATATATAAACTCAGGAGCTTTAACACCAGCTTCTCTTCTAATTTCAATTAGCTTGGGAGATTCAAAAAATTGTTTAGCAGCATCGATCGATGTCCATGCTGAAAAATGGACTATTTTGTTATAGTTATTTTCATACTTCAACACTTGATATGTTCTCTCTCCAGCTTGTCTGCGGATCTCAGCCGCATTGTCAAAAACTTTTTTCCATAATTCGTAGTCTTCAACTTCGTGAATAATCAAAACGTATTGCATAATTTATTGAACTTTAATAGTGAGCCAGACAATTAATCTCGCACCCACAAAGCTAATCCACCACCGCGTCCACGGGCGGCAATGCTATTTTCACCCGCCCAGAAAAAAGCGAAAAATGGTAAATTGGCGATCGAGAGTTGTTCAAAATCTTTGCCGCCACGCTTACCGCTGCGGATTTTGCCTTGATAGATTGTTGCACCTAGTATCTTCATTTGAATCTGGGTAAAGTCAAATGCTAGTAAGTTTTTCTTACCTGGATAACGACAAGGCCCTGTGAATTGAAACTGAACTGCGGCAACAATTAGCTTATTCATTGCTGTCCCTGTTGACGATCCAATATCTTGAGTAAAAGCGATCGATGCTGGTGTGATTTTGGGAAAATAAAACCCGCTACCTAATTTAATTCCGCCACGTTGTTTATCCTTTTTCGCTCCAGTTGCAAAACATAGCCGCCACTCACCGAGCAGAGATTCAAAGGGGATAACTAATTTCTCACGACGGGCAAATATTTCGGCTGATTGCAACGCATTTACCATCACTTCTTTAGCTGGACGATCGATACCTTGAGCCGCTCGATCTAAGATAGTGGTAAAGTCAGAAGTAGAAGTATTCACGATCGAATGGCTATGAGTTAGCAATTGGGACTAAACTTTGGGTTGAGCGGGGAAAATAATTCGCCATCGAACTAATTGCCGCTCGATTTGCTGAAGCAAGTTGTTATTTGTTGATAAGTTAGCATCAACTGGACTACTAGATTTAAGAAAGTCAAAAGCTGCTCGAAACTCTTTGGGAGTCGCAGTAATCGGTGCGTCAAAATGACAGGGAATAATTTGTTGGAAGTCCCATTGTGACACGCGATCGACCCATTCGATCGTTTGAGCGGGGGCGCGATTGAGAATCAGTGTCTGAAGAATCGGCGCGACTAACAACCGACCATTATTGCGTAAGTCGATAAATCCCTGCTGCCAATTCGATTTCCATTGAAACGGATATAAACCAAAGTAGCCCTGTCTGGAGCGATCTGCCGCCCTAATTGACCTGCGGAAGGTTTCACCCCAAGCGAGGATTTCGAGGACGTTGGGCTGGAAATAGAAGGCAAATAAGCAGATCCGCTGCCAGCCCTGGAGTCGATTCGCTGAAGTGTCAGAGATCGATTCGCTGGCTCGATCGCGTGCGTGGAATAATAATGGGTAAAGTTCTGCTTGAAGAATTTGCGGTGGTTCCGTTGGAATTGAGACAATTGTATCGGTAACTAGGAGTGTGTGTGACGGGCGGTGAAAAAAAGCAACTTCGGCAAACTGTCCTGGCCCCAGATCGATCGTCGCCAAGATGGCATAATCAAACTCATCACCGAAAGGTGTTTTGCTACTATCGCGGGGGAGGATCTGTGTTCTCTCCCGTGGCAGTCCCAACCAGCTCAATGGTAGATTAATGGGAAAGCTCCATTGATCCGGCGTTACCCATACCTGCGCCTGGGAAAAGTTTCTGGCAAATGGGCCAACAAAAACCTTGTGTTCTAACCCCGAAATTGTGGGCAGGATAATGTAGCGAATATCACCATGAATGCAAACTAGCTCGTCAATTAATTCCAGGCATTCACCAGTCGGAGCAACAGGCGCGTAGACGAGTAAACCACCACCGACTAGTTTTATCACCGTCATCCGAATCGGCACAACTACATACAAAGTACCTTGAACTTGATCGAATGTCCAAATTGTATTTGGCGTTACTTCGGTGCGAATAGTTCGTCTGTTATTGTATGGATAGATCGGCAGCGTAAACCAAAATCGCCACAACCTGTCCATGTGTTGCGCTTCAGTTTGCGTAGTTATGCGTTCGTCTACAGTCACCGCCCGACCTCCAGCAATACTTGTCGGTATTGCCATAAAACTTTCCCAATTCTTTCCAATCTACAGTCAGATCGTGTGCTGTAGTTAATTGCATCGCCTGACGACACGGAGATCGTGCCCTGTAAATTATATCCCGATCGATCTGTCTACTACGCGATCGGGTGAAAAGAATAGGCTAAGATAAGGCGTTTGGTGTGTGTCCTGAGGTAGGGAAAATGAAATTTAAAGTGCAACAGCTCGGAATTCTGGGCATGACGATCGCGATCGGCTCGATCGTCGTAAGCTGTAGTAGCAGCAAGGTATCACAGTGCGCGAATATAATTAAAGTAGTCAATCAAACTGTGACCGATACTAAAGATATTACGGCGGCTGGTACTAAAGGCGATGTAGCAACGATCGAGAAATTGGCTGGAATTTTTGAGAAAGCAGCAAAAGATCTAGATTCGGTCAGTTTGAACGATGAGAGGCTCAAAACTTACAGGGGTCAGTTTCTAGCAATGTATAAAGGCGCAACTGACATCAATAAACAACTCGTCGCTAGCATCAAAGAGCGAAAAACGACTAAGGTCTATGAAGGACTGAGAAAATCTAGAGCTACTTTCAGCCCCGAACAGGATCTCGCTACTGGTTTGACTCAGTATTGCAAGGAGCCGGAGAAGTAGAAGGGGTAGGGGATAGGGGCGTGTGGGGGGTGTGCGGAGATGGGTATAGCAAATGTTTCCCTCTGCCCTATTCCCTGAAAAGCTATTTCTCATGAGTAACTTCTACAATCATGTGAACATTACCGCGTGGGGAAAAATCAGCTTTGACAATGATGCGATGGGGATCGGCGATCGCTACAAAGTCATCTAAGATCTGGTTAGCTACTTCTTCATGGGAAATATATCGATCGCGATAACTATTGATATATAGTTTCAATGCCTTGAGTTCTACCACTTTCTGGTCGGGTACATAGATGATCCCGATCGTGGCAAAATCAGGGTAGCCTGAAAAAGGACATTTGCAGGTAAATTCGGGCAAACTAATATCGACATTGTAACGTCTGCCAATTCTCGGATTGGGGAAGGTAATTAATTCACCATTGATAATTTCGCGTTCCCCATATTTCATTTCGATGGGGGTTGCTGTGACTGATGCTGGATTTTCCTGACTCATGTAATCGGTAATTAGTTATTAGTTATTTGAATTCTCAGTGGATAGACGCAAATAATTGCTAGATAGAAATTGCGGAAACTTTAGCTGGTGGGCAATGTCTACCCTACGGAGTATCTTTCTGTCGGAGTTGATGCGTAGATCGATACCCCACCCAACCTCCCCTTGGAAAGGGGAGGAGCTAAGTTATCATTGAGTATCATCAATTTAATACATAATGAATTTTCCCTTTAAAGGTGGGAATCTTGCCTCCTCCCCTTTCCAAGGGGAGGACTGAGGTGGGGTATAGATCTACGCATCATCCTTTAATTGAGATCGTTACCGCTCTCAGCTTCCCAGTCCTCACAAGCTTCGTCAGTACAGCCATAGGGATGAAACCCGCACACCAAGAGATTGCCGCCATACGCAGAACCATTATAGTTGACACAACCGACGCAAATGGGATGAATTGCCGGATCTGGCTTCGGTTGGGTGGGAACGTGAATGTCCCAATTAAAGGGACTAGGTTCTTCAAATTCTAATTCTTGCCAGAGTTCAGTCAACACTTCTTTCAGTTCGTCCCATTGGAGATTGAGGATTTCCTGAGCTTCGGTGGTAACTTCTTCGGCCAATTCTGTGAGTTCCAGGCGAAATCCATCAAACAGAGCGGTTAAGTCTTTAAACGCGGCGGAGATTTCCTTTTGCCATTCTTCCATAGCGAACACCTAGTAATTATTGTTCAATCTAAACTCGGACTAAACGACGCGATTCTCCTTCAGAGAGGCTCCGCCAACGAATATCGCATCGTTTGATTACTATTTTAGATAGAAATGATACCTCAGCTCTAGTCTAGCATTCCCCATTACGATCGAAATGTTACGATCTCATCAAAATCTTGAATATTTCAAACAACTTATTTATGTAGTTGCAGGAGCGGAATTAAGTTAGTAATTTTTCTCAACAAGAAGCCCCAAGCTTAGTCTCCAAGCTATTTTTATCTCCCCAATTGCTTAGAATTTGATTAGAATATGATGGAAATGAGATCGATCGAGAGAATTAATCAATTATGTCAACGATCGAACACACTGAGAAGCACTTCACGGCCTCTGAAACCGTTCGGGATTCGTGATTGGCATGTCTGATGGTTTAACCGTTCCCTTTGCCCTTGCAGCGGGTTTATCGGGGGCAATCAGTTCGACAAATATTATTGTCACTGCGGGGCTGGCTGAGATTGCGGCTGGCGGAATTGCAATGGGTTTAGGTGGCTATCTGGCGGCGAAGACTGAATCAGAACATTACGCCAGCGACGACAATGCTAACTTGGCACTAAAAATATCTGCTTTATTTACATTGCTTGCCCTATTTGGATTTGGCTATATCAAAGGGAGATTCACAGGTGCTAAACCTTTAAATTCAGCGATTCAAACAGCAGCAATTGGTGGATTAGCAGCGATCGCCGCTTTTTCAATCGCCCAGATATTTCACTAATCAAATCCCCCCAAACCATTCATAGCCTTGCTCTTCCCAATAACCTTTGCCACCTTGAGGAATTTGACTGACAAAGCTGATTTTCGTTACCCATTTAGATTGCTTGTAGCCCAATTTAATTGGTGCTGCTAATCTCAGCGGGGCACCATTCTCAACTGGTAACGGCTGCCCATTCATCTGATAGGCTAGCAGAGTTTGAGGATGTAAAGCCGAAGCAAGATCCCAACTGTCGGTATATTTATCTGCCGATCCAAATAAGACATAGCGAACACCAGCTTTGGGCTGAACTATTTGAGCTAAATCTCGTAGTCTGATGCCACCCCATTGAACGATCGCTGCCCAGCCCTCGACACAAACATGTTGCATAATCATCGAAGCAAATGGTAGTTTCTTTAAGTTAAATAAGTTTAGTTCAGTCGGGAATTTCACTTCACCATCAATAACTAATTTATAGTCAATCGGATCGATCTTAGGGGTGAGATCGTAAGTGTTGATGAGTAATGCTTTGGGATCGATCACACTAGCCGAAAATTCAGGGATTAGACCTTGGGATCTAACTAGTAACTCACCAAATGACTGATTCAGTGGCTCTGACAAATTGCCGACTTGAGTAGTTAGATCGTTTGTACAACTACCAAGGAAATAGCCGATACTAGACATTCCCAATAATTGAATAGCTTGCCGACGATTGAGCTGATTCATCTTTCTAACTGCCTTAGATGTAGCGAAACTATTGATTTTAAATCTTGGATAGAGAACTAAATACAACTAGGGACGGAACATTGACTGTGTTAATCGAATCCCTCCAGATCTAATCCCCATCATGATGTGAACAAAGACAAATAGCAAGGAAATTGGTACTGTCATAAAATGTACCGTACGCAAGGTTTGCCAATCAATAAATAACCAAGAGAGCAAATGAAATTGAGCGGGTTTATACATTGCCAATCCCGACACGATCGCGATTAATAGCACGGGAATAATTGCTGTATAGATAATCCGATGCCAAGCGTAAGTACGTCGCTTGGGATTTTGCCCAACTTTTAGTGCTTGTAAATCTTGTCCAGAAACAAATTTTCTTTTCCACCGCTGGGTAAGCAAGATATAAATCCCGTAAATTAGCAGGGTAAATGCGAATACCCACATCGTTGTAAAGTGCCAATTTCTACCGCCAGCTAGCCAATCACCCAATGTCGCCCACTTCGGAAATGTCCAACCACTCTTGCCTCCAAATACTGGAGTAGCATTGTAAATTTGCAAACCACTACCCATCATCAAAAATAGACTAATAATAATTAACCCGTGGAGGATTTTAATAAATCCTGTCTGGGGTGGAACGGGCGGAGATTTTTTAGGTTGTTTGTTCATAAGTTGGGAATTGATGAATCGGGGTTAGGCGGAAATATTAAAATTATTCAAGCTAGAGACATCATTCGATCGACTGAATCCATACCTTAAATACAAGCTCGATCGATGATTGGATTCATTTCATTCTACATGACCAGAAATGAGTAATTAGAGTCTCACTTTTAGGCAAGTCATCAACCACAAAAATCCTATTCCATATCCAGCAATAATATCCGTTGGATAATGTACGCCTAGATATAAACGGCTAAACCCGATCGAGAGAATCAGTATACTAGCAGAAATATAAATGTATCTTTGATACTGCACTAACTCTTTGGCAAATATATAAGCAATAAAACCATAAACAACCATCGAACCAACGGCGTGACCACTTGGAAAAGAAAAAGAATGTTCGCTAATTAATCGCGTCCATAATTCAGGGCGAGGTTTCGCGAAAAATAACTTCATCACCTGGTTGATTAATACCCCACCGACACAGACGATAGTAAATCTTGCGACATCAGCAAATCGTCGCTTTATTCCCAACCAAATAATAGTAGCCACGAAGACAGTTACTACCATTGGTGGATTGCCGAGAGCCGTAATAAACAGCATCACACGATCGAGTTGCGGATTGGCAAATTGATGAATCCACAATAGTGCAGATCGATCGAAACTAACTGCTTCTCGTTCCCATGCCTCCGTACATAGCCACGCCACAACACCCAGAATAAGCAGGTAGCCACTCAACCATAAGCCTTGATGTCGGAGGCTATTAATTAGATTCTGATGGCTAGAGCGAAGCTTGTGCATGGTGAGGTTAATTAAATGCGATGAGTTTATATTATCGATCTCAACAAACATCCGGTGGTAATTGCGACTTGGGCGGTTGTTGTAGTCGCTGTTCGCTGGCGGAGCCTTCCCGCTGGGAAATTGAATCTTCTAAGCTCTGGCGGGAGATTTCTTTACCAAGATCGAGATTTTGAGAGTTATTGAGAAAGACAATTCGATCGATCTCAGGGAAAGCCAGTAAATAAAATAATAGCTGAATCACTGGAACTTCGACGGCTGAATCATTCACCAGCGAACCACCGTCGAATTGACCGATATCTTCAGGTTTAATAAAAGCGTAAATAACTTTAATTTCTAAATCGGGTTGACGGTGATGCTTGAGGGTGGTAATTACCGATTCGCCCTGCTGACTTTGGCAGATATAATATGTCGTCTGGGGTAAAGTCTCGGCAGCCTGTTGCAAGATGGGAGCAATCTCTCTTACGCTCTTGCGACTTTCGACATCTGGCGCGCCGTCAATTAATTTCTTTATTTGCTCTTCAATATTCATCGAATTAGGCTGTAGTAATGAGGCTCTGGTGATTAGGCTCCATAACGCATAATTATCGACCTAACACCTAAAGCCTAAAGCCTAAAGCCTCCACATTCAAGCTACCGTCGTGTAACTCTAGCTCCCTAAGTAGGGCTATCCCCACCCGAATAGTGTGCCAATCGGATAAAATAAGACCAACATTTGTGACAAATTAGTCATCTAGGAAAAGCAACGGATGGGCAAAGTAGTAGGCATCGACCTGGGTACCACCAATTCAGTGGTAGCTGTCATGGAAGGCGGGAAACCAGTAGTAATCGCCAATGCCGAAGGTATGCGTACCACTCCCTCTGTCGTTGGTTTTAGCAAGGATGGCGAGCGTCTGGTGGGGCAGATGGCGCGCAGGCAGACTGAGTTAAATCCCCAGAATACCTTTTATGGGGTCAAGCGGTTTATGGGGCGCAAATATGCCGAACTCAGCCCCCAATCCAAGCAAGTGCCCTACACCATCCGTAAAGATGAAGATGGTAACGTCAAAATCAAATGTCCCAAACAAAATCGGGAATACGCACCAGAAGAAATTTCGGCAATGATTATGCAGAAGCTAGCTGATGAAGCTAGCCGATACCTGGGCGAACCCGTGACTGGTGCCGTAATTACCGTACCTGCTTACTTTAATGATGCCCAACGTCAAGCAACCAAAAACGCTGGCAAGATTGCTGGATTGGAAGTGCTGCGAATTCTGAATGAGCCAACGGCAGCCTCCCTGGCGTATGGGTTGGATAAACGCCGGAGTGAGACGATCTTGGCGTTCGATCTTGGCGGCGGTACGTTTGATGTGTCGGTACTCGAAGTTGGCGATGGCGTGTTTCAGGTTAAGTCTACCAGCGGTGATACGCAGTTGGGTGGGGTGGATTTCGATCGCAAGATCGTTGATTGGCTAGCAGAGCAGTTTCTCGCGACTGAGAATATCGATCTGCGGAAGGAGCGTCAATCCCTCCAGCGGCTGACAGAAGCGGCGGAGAAGGCCAAAATCGAACTTTCTGGCGTGATGGTCACAGATATCAATTTACCCTTCATTACAGCCACGGCAGATGGCCCCAAGCACATTGAGACTAGACTCACCCGCGCTCAATTTGAGGAGCTGTGTGGGGATCTGATTAGTCGGCTGCGGGGACCAGTCAAGCGGGCGATGAATGATGCTCAGTTATCAGCTTATGACATCGATGAAATTGTTTTAGTCGGTGGCTCGACGCGGATTCCCGCCGTTCAGGAATTAGTCCGCAATTTTATCAATAAACGCCCGAATCAAAATGTCAATCCTGACGAGGTTGTCGCTGTTGGTGCCGCAATTCAAGCGGGGATCTTAGCTGGTGAAGTCAAAGATATCTTACTGCTCGATGTGACTCCACTCTCGATCGGACTAGAAACTATCGGTGGTGTGATGAAAAAACTCATCCCTCGCAACACTACCATCCCAGTGCGGAAGTCGGACATCTTCTCCACATCTGAAAATAACCAAACGATGGTGGAACTCCACGTCGTTCAAGGCGAACGGGAAATGGCTAATGATAATAAATCACTAGGTAGATTTAAGCTCACAGGCATTCCACCCGCGCCGAAAGGCATTCCCCAAGTTCAGGTGTCTCTGGATATCGATGCCAATGGTATCCTCCAAGTCACCGCAATGGATCGCACCACTGGGCGCGAACAAACGGTGACAATCCAAGGTGCTTCCACTCTGGGCGAACTGGAAGTTCAACGAATGATCGAAGAAGCAACTCAATTTGCCGCTAGCGACAAGCTAAAGCGCGATAAAATTGATAAGCGCAATCGAGCTGAATCTCTATCCTATCAAGCCGAACGCCAATTACGGGAAGTTGCCCTCGAATTTGGGATGCAATTTGCCAATGCTCAACGCAAACAAATCGAAGCTTTAGTTCGTGAAATTCGGGAAGCTTTAGCCGATGGTGATGAGCGACTAATCGACGAAGTAAAAAATGAACTCGATGACGCGCTTTATGATTTTAGTCGTCAGGTCAAAACCCTGACTGAGGAGGAAGATAAAGGTATTCTGGGTACGCTCAAAGATATCTTTATTGGCGACGACGAGGAATATAATTATCGCGATAACTACAACAACCGCGACATTTACAATCCTTACGGCAATCCCCAAGATTCTTATTACGATAATCGGGGCAATGACTATTACAGAGATCGCGGTGCGCTGCCACCCCAAAACTACAACCAAGACTATAATCCACCCAGAGATCCCTATGGCGATAACTCTAGAAATAGACAGAATGAAAATCGCTCGAATCCGCGCAATAATCCAGATCGTTCCAATCGCAATCCGCCACAGGATCGATCTGACTATAACAATGACAGATACACTCGCGACGATCGATACCCCAATCGTCAGCCTGATAACTACAACCCCAATCCGCGCGGCGATGACTACCCTCGTCGTCCACCAGCAAATAACCCCCCTGTGGATCGATTTCGCCAAGATAGCGACTATCTAGATGACGCACCAGAACAGGATCGATGGGATGAGCCAGCCCCACAGCCATCTCGTCGGAACCCAGATCCAGAGACACGCTCACAAAGACCTCCAGCAGATAGATCGACTCCTCCAGATTCCCGCCCTAGCAATCCCCGTTCCATGCCCCCAGAACAGCGAGATGCTCGCTATGGAAACGAATCTCCACCACCCCTAAGACCTGAAGTTCGCCGTCAGCCAAATGACAACCCACCGAGTCGTCGCCCCAACAATTCCCCCGTTCAGCCAGTTCGTGATGATTGGGATGATGAAGATGAGTGGTATTGATTAGGGGTTAGGCTTTGGGCGTTAGGCTTTAGGGTAGATATTTTTGTCTTTCAGTTCAAGCCAAGATCTTAATCATCTCTCTTATCCAACGCCTAAAGCCCAAAGCCCAAAGCCCAAAGCCTCCTTCTAAAGCCTAACCCCTAAAGTCCAAAGCCTACAATGCAAGATATTCCCAATTATTACGAGCTATTAGGTGTGAAGCGGGATGCTGCGCCTGATGAGATTAAACAATCATTTCGGAGGTTGGCACGGCAATACCATCCAGATCTCAATCCTGGGGATAAAGCGGCTGAGGATAAGTTTAAGGATATTAGTGAAGCTTATGAAATTCTGTCCGATCGATCCAAGCGATCTCAGTATGATAAATTTACTGGATTTTGGCGCAAAAATCGCACAAAGGCTCCCACCAGTCAGCCGAGAGAGCCTAGAGATCGATCGAATGATGAAGAAGAATTTGGCGATGATTTCAATACTTTTATCGATCGATTATTAGGGCGAAAAAAAGAGTCAAGCAATAGTAGAGATAAAGGATCGAGATCTGAGGCTCAAACAGATCGTAGTACTCGGAACACTGAACGCCGAAATCCCCGCGAAGCTAGAGATCCAGATCGCAATACTTTTACAGAACCTCAACCTAGATTAAATCCCAAAAACCTCGAAGCCGAACTCACTTTACCGCTAGACAAAGCTTATTTGGGTGGGCGGGAGCGGATTACAATCCAAGAAGATGGTCGATCTCTAGAAGTTGATATGCCTCCAGGCATGATTCCAGGTCAAAAGATTCGGCTACGCGGACAAGGAATTGGTGGCGGCGATCTTTATCTGAAAATCAATGTTTCACCACACCAATTTTTTAGACTCGAAGGGGTGAATATCTATTGCCAATTGCCAATTACACCAGCAGAAGCCGTCCTCGGTGGATTTGTAGAAGTGCCAACCCTCGATGGATTGGTCAAGATTAGTCTGCCTCAAAGTATCACTTCTGGTCAAAAATTGCGATTGGCTGGCAAAGGTTTTCCTGGTGAAGATGGTAGGCGAGGCGATCAACTATTAGAAATCCAGATTGTCGTACCTAAAAATCTCCTCCCCGCCGAACGTGAACTCTACGAAAAGCTGCGCGAAATTGAATCATTTAATCCTCGATTGGATCTAACCACAATTTAATAGCATCAAGAGTTCTTAGAATTACCAACTAATTTACTGCGTAATTGTTTGATTCGATCGCGTAATGTTGCGGCTTTTTCAAACTCTAGTTCTTTAGCAGCTATTTTCATTTCTGCTTCTAGCTGGACGATCGCATCTGGTATTTGTTCGAGGGATAATTCATCAACATGGGCGATAACTGTCTCCAATTGTTGAGCATTCATTCGACGCGAAAGATCGAGGAATTGGAGAATTGAGTTATTGCCAGTTTTGACGATCGATTGGGGCGTAATATTATTTAGTTTATTATGTGCCGATTGAATTCCCCGTCTGCGGTCGGTTTCATCGATTGCGGCAATCATACTATCAGTCATTTTATCTGCATACAAAATGGCTTGTCCGCGCACATGTCGAGCGGCTCTACCCATTGTTTGAATCAACGATCGAGTCGAACGTAAGAACCCTTCTTTATCGGCATCCAGAATCGCCACTAATGACACTTCCGGTAAATCTAAACCTTCCCGTAATAAATTCACCCCAATTAATACATCAAACTCACCATTTCGCAAACCCTGAATGATTTCAATTCGTTCGATCGATTGAATTTCTGAGTGCAGATATTTTACTCTCACACTCCGCTCATGAAAATATTCAGTCAGATCTTCCGCCATTCTTTTAGTCAGCGTCGTAATCAAAACTCGTTCTTCCCGCTGAACTCGATCGCGAATTTCACCTAATAGATCGTCTACTTGTCCCTCAGTTGGGCGCACGAAAATTTCGGGATCGATTACCCCCGTTGGCCGGATAATTTGTTGAGCGATTCGATCCTCTGACAGCTCGATTTCCCAGGTGCCAGGAGTCGCCGAAACAAAAATACATTGATTTACCTTCTCCCAGAACTCATCTGCCTTTAAAGGGCGATTATCAGCCGCACTGGGCAATCGGAAACCGTGATCGATCAAGACTGTTTTCCGCGCTCGATCGCCATTATACATGCCCCGAATTTGCGGGACGGTAACGTGAGACTCATCAACGACAAGTAACCAATCATCATCAAAATAATCCAATAAACATTCAGGCGGATCGCCAGCATTTCGTCTGGCTAAATGGCGGGAATAATTTTCGACACCATTACAAAAACCCACCTCACGCAGCATTTCTAGATCGTAGCGGGTGCGTTGATCGATCCGTTGAGCTTCGATTAATTTACCATTAGTTTCTAGCTCGACAATTCGCTTTTTCAATTCATCATCGATATCATTACAAGCATCTTGCAAAGTATCCTCCGGTGTCACAAAATGCCGCGCTGGATAGATATTCAAACTACCAACCGTATTTAGAATTTCACCCGTCACTGGATCGACATAGCGAATTGCTTCAATTTCATCGCCGAAAAATTCTACTCGCACGATCCGATCTTCGTAGGCAGGACCAATTTCTACCACATCCCCACGCACCCGAAAATTACCACGTTTTAAGTCAATATCATTGCGACTATATTGGACAGAAACCAACTGTTTTAACATCTCTCGCTGGTCGATTTCCATCCCCACCTTCAGCGGAATTGCCGCTTTCAGATATTCCGCTGGCGTACCCAAACCATAAATACAGCTAATCGAAGCCACCACAATTACATGTCGATGCTCGAACAGCGATCGAGTTGCCGAATGTCGCAACATATCGATTTCATCATTGATTGCCGATGCTTTTTCGATGAAGGTATCACTAACGGCAATATATGCTTCCGGCTGATAATAATCGTAATAAGAAACAAAATACTCGACGGCATTATTAGGGAAAAATTGCCGCAGTTCATTACACAATTGCGCCGCTAATGTTTTATTGTGAGCTAATACTAACGTTGGTTTCTGATGCTGGGCGATCGTCGCCGCGATCGTAAATGTTTTGCCCGTACCCGTTGCACCCAACAAAGTTTGAAACCGCTGTTCGGATTTTAACCCAGCCACGAGCTGTTCGATCGCCCCAGGTTGGTCGCCAGTTGGTTTAAACGGTGCGATCAGTTCAAATTCAGTATCCATGCGTCTTTATTACCACCAGCTACATCGAACAAATTACCAGATTGCCAAAAATCGGTCGTTATATTTTAACGCAGTTTGATGGGTCAGGGGTAATTTTGTACCAAGAATGAAAGATGTTCTGGTTTGAGCGCGATTGACATCGTGACTTTTCTCCATGTTTGTCTTTACTTTAGCTGCTAGCAGTAGCCGCTGTGAGAGCTAGCTTCGCCAAGAAACCCGACTTTTTCCAAAAAGTCGGGTTTCTGAATCCTACCTGTGCGAATCGATATACTCTAACTCGATCGCTTGGGGTTTGCCAGTCCTAACATTTCGGCGTTAGATTTACCTGCGGCTACCATTGGGTAACAGTTTTCGTTCCGCTTGACTTGAGCATTGAGGAGCACGGGACCATCATGGGCTAGCATCTGGGCGATCGCATCTGGTAGATCTTCGCGATTGTCAACTGCCATTCCCTTGATGCCATAAGCCTGGGCTAACAGCATGAAATCGGGCTGGGAGGGTGCCATTTCTGAGGAAGAGTAGTTTTCCTCATAAAAGGCTTCTTGCCACTGTCTGACCATCCCTTGCCAGCCGTTGTTGATAATCACGATTTTGACGTTCAAGCCGTAGTGTTTGAGGGTGCCGAGTTCCTGAAGATTCATCTGGAAACTGGCATCGCCACTGATACAAATGACTTGCTCGTTGGGAAGTGCCATTTGGACACCCATTGCAGCAGGTACGCCAAAGCCCATCGTGCCTAGTCCTGCGCTCGAAATCCAGTGACGCGGGAGATTATTGAGAAATTGCGCTGCCCACATTTGATGCTGTCCGACATCGGTGGTGTAGTAAGCATCGGGTGCTTGAAGGCGACATTCGACGATTACTTCTTGGGGTGCGAGTAAACCTTCATAGGTAGGGGCAACCAGGGGATTGTCTACGCGCCAACCATCGATCGTGTCCAGCCAAGGTTTCGTCAGGGTGGAATTACGACCCAATCCTAGTTCCTGCACTCGTTGAAGGAGTTGAATTAATACTTGTTTGATATCACCAACGATCGGTACGTCTGGAGTCCGATTTTTGCCAACTTCGGCTGGATCGATGTCGATGTGGATTACCTTGGCGGTAGCCGCAAATTCGTCGAGTTTACCAGTGACTCGATCGTCAAATCTAGCCCCAACAGCGATCAGCAGATCGCAATCAGTTACTGCCCAGTTTGCATAGGCGGTGCCGTGCATACCCAGCATCCCGACGGAGAGCGGATGAGTTTCATTAAATGCACCTTTGCCCATCAGGGTAGTGGTAACAGGGATTTGAAATAATTCGGCGAGTTGTTTGATTTCGGCATGAGCACTGGCAGAAATCGCGCCGCCACCAACGTAGAGCAGTGGTTGACGACTATCTGCGATCAGTTTAACTGCTCGATCGATTTCGGTGAGGTTGCCTTTGACGATCGGAGTGTACCCAGGTAAATTGACGCAACCAGGTTCGATCGGAGTATAGTCGCACAACATTGCGCCGACATCTTTGGGAATGTCGATCAGGACGGGGCCAGGGCGACCAGATGCCGCGATGTAGAAAGCTTCTGCGACAATTCGGGCTAGATCTGCGGGGTCGCGCACGATATACGAATGCTTGACGATTGGCAGTGTAATTCCATAGATATCTGTCTCTTGAAAAGCATCAGTACCGATGAAATAACTAGGGACTTGTCCAGTGACAACTACTAGCGGAATTGAGTCCATTTGGGCCGTGGCGATGCCTGTAACGAGATTTGTAGCTCCAGGGCCAGAAGTTGCAAAACACACGCCTACCTGTCCGGTTGCGCGGGCATAGCCATCAGCGGCATGTGCGGCACCTTGCTCGTGCCGCACCAGAATATGTTTGATTTTACCTGCGGCTTCAAATCGATAGATTTCGTCATAAATCGGCAGGATCGCGCCACCAGGATAGCCAAAAATATGTTTGACTCCATGACGGTAAAGGCTATCCAGTAGCGCGTAGGCTCCAATTTGCCGTTGGGATTGGGGTGGAGCGATTGCCTGTAAGTTTGGTGATGACTGGTTAGTTGCTACTTCAAAGACACGTTGAG
Source organism: Chamaesiphon sp. 341R_metabat_111 (assembly GCA_025351825.1). Taxonomy (GTDB): domain Bacteria; phylum Cyanobacteriota; class Cyanobacteriia; order Cyanobacteriales; family Chamaesiphonaceae; genus Chamaesiphon. Next base: position 42,093 of record JANXVE010000119.1, read on the forward strand.
AAACCACGGAATAGACCTCGGATGGGGGACTGGGAGACTGGGGGACTGGGAGAAGCACATGGATGATAGCCACCATCCATCATCAACCGATTAAGAAGTCGTACTAGATCGACTGGCATTCGTGGGCATAATAAGCACAACTCTCAGTATTAGGTGAATTTATGCTGTCTACCCTCGCTCTATATACACATTGACTTTCAATCCCGAATTATGTCGAAATGAAAGTGAAGTTGAAAGCAAACTGATCGTTCATTACCTGCTTCCAAAACTGGGTTACTCTCCCGATACATGGCATCAGGAGGTAAAGTTTGGCAAGATTAGATTGGATTTCCTGGCATTTACTCAAAAATTGCCCTTGACATCAACTCCTCGCTCTTCAGTGGGTTTGGTAATCGAAGCCAAGAGTCCACGTCGGAATTTAGATAAGCACGTTTCTCAACTTCGCAACTATTTAACTAGCTTAGATATTGCTTATGGATTGTTGACAAATGGCAAAGAATTAAGAATTTATTATCAATCTCTAGGTAAATTACAATTAATATTTAGATGTGCTGGGAAAGATATTGACGATCGATTACCAGATATAATTCAATTAATTGGTCGTGATTTTATCAAAGAAAGGCTACAACTACCAGAATCATTAACACAAGTCACACCCAATCCTATTGTTGCTAAATATTGCAGGACATTATCGATGAAAACTATTGCTATCTATCACAATAAAGGCGGTGTCGGTAAAACGACAGTCTCGACTAATCTAGCTGCTGCTATGAGCAAAAAAGGCTATCGGGTGCTACTAATTGATATTGATGCTCAGGCGAATAGTACTTTTGCCACAGGTTTGGTAAAATTTCAATTTGAAGAAGAAGATGATTTGCGCGATCGGAATATCTGCGATCTGATTAGTAGTGCTGAGAAGAATTTTGTTGGTGAAATAGTTCGGACATCTCAATATTTCAACAATCCAGAGATCGATGTCATTCCAGCACATATTAATTTGATCGATAAGCAGAGCGATCTGACAACAGCGATGGCAAGTCGAACGAGATTATTAAACAAACTCAAGCACGTTAATAATATCTATGACATCGTAATCATTGACACGCCACCGTCTCGCGATATTTATGCTGAAGTTGCCCTGATTACCGCTGATTATCTAATCATTCCCTCCGATCTCAAACCATTTGCCAACCAAGGTTTACCTACTGTCAAAAATTTTATTAAGGATATCAATGAAAACCGGACAACATTTGGCAGAAAACCAATTGAGTTGCTTGGAGTATTGGCATCAAAAATATCTACTAACGCCCGATTTATCCAATACACGTTTCCCAAACAGCGCGATGTCATCGGCAAGCGATATGAGATGCCGCTAATGGAATCAGTAATTTACGATCGAACTGCCTTATCTGAGTCATTTAACAAAACCATCGTCGTCGGCGAGGTAGAATATCCAGATCCTAAATCAATCTTTAAATACGCTGACGAGGTGAATAATGCCGCTCAAACATCTGCAATGGAATTTGATATCTTGGCAGAGGAAGTTTTAGCTAAAATTGGGTTAAAGTAATGATTAAATGTTATTTTGTCGATATTAAGGACATCAGCTCAGACTTACCTAGATCGCATTTTATCAAATCAGATTTAGAACAGCTAGCAAATCTAATTTTGGCAACTGATGGATTGATCCGTCCGTTAATCTTGAAAAAAAGCGGTGAAGAGAAATATACCGTAATTGAAGGGCATCGAGAATATTATGCAGCCCTAATAGCAAAGGAGAAAAATAGTAGCAAAGCCGAAATGGTTAATGCCTTTGTGATTAATCCTAATATTCAAGCATCTGCGATCGAGCAATTACAGCTATTAAGAGAAGATCGTTCTCCTATAGTTATACCAGCTCCTACTTCTTCAGGTATCGAGCAGCTACTACCAGCATTATCAGCAGCAATCTCTCAACAAATTCAACCATTAGTAGAGCAAATTGCCCAGCAGCAAAAGATGCTAGAAGCACTGATGCTCGATCGTGCTGCGCCTTCACCTGTTCCGGTAGCAAAAATTGACAAGCCAGATTTACCTAAGCCAGAAGATCCTTTACCAATTGCTCCTGCTGTGGTAGTTAAACCTGTGAAAGTAGTAGAACCCAAACTACCTAAGCCACAAAAAGCAGAGAGATCTAAGCCAGATAAAACACCTAAAGCTACATCTAGCAAGAAAGTGGCTAAATTACCAGAATCGATCGATCCAATTAAGGCAACAAATACCCTCGATCTGATTAATACTCTTAGTCAAGATGATTTGATCTTTAAGATGGAAAGATCTAAAGTATCAAAAGCTGCAATTAAACTAGTACCAGATATTATCATGGTTCGCGATCGTCAGCCAGGTCGAAAATTTGATACATGGGAAACTGTCGTTGATTTAAAAATCAAGGGGCTGGGAGCTAAAATAGTCGAAGGAATTATTGAAAAGTTAAAGTAAAGTCGATCGCAGCGATATATCAAGTAGGGGCAATTCATGAATTGCCCCTACTTGATATATCGCGTAAAAGTCACAAGTTATTTAATCTGCGATCCTAACTTAATTGAGTAATGCGATTGAATGCTCGATCGACTTCTTGCCATAGTTGTCGATTGTGAGGATCTACCTTGAGAGCCTTCTTGAGATAGATGCGTGCCTTATCAAACTCTCGGTGCTGGATTAATTGATGTCCGTATTGCGAATAAATAATCCCTTGCCATTGACAAACTTGGGCATCCAGAGGATTGTGATGAGCTAATCCTTCAATTAACACGATCGCTTTGAGAAACTGTTGTTGCTTTAGTAATGACTGCAATTCATAATATAATTGCCACTTCAATTCATCCTCATTCTTCTTCGCTGGATGAGTTTTCGCTGGTGGTGCGTCGCGACGAGTGGTGCAGGCAGGTGCGGGAGAGCTGACTGGAGTCGCTGGAGCTGTGCGAACTGAATGCGCCTGAATTTTGCCGAGTAATACTTGATAAGCTTCGTTTAGAGCGATGAAACGTTGAGAGGCATCGAGATCGCCTGGATTGAGATCGGGATGAAATTTGCGGGCTAATGAACGGTAAGCAGCTTTTAGTTCATCGAGAGATGCCCCTCGATATATCCCTAATAACTGATAACATTTGTCCAGACTTATGGTGGATGCAAGCATTTATTTACCAGAACGCAACTAATCTAAAATTTGAATCATACTTACTTAGTGTTCCCCGCAATTCCACCCGAATATCACCCAGTCTCGATGTATACTAACCAATTGAAAGTCGCGCATTTTTAAAGCTCTTGCAACG
>JANXVE010000133.1 GCA_025351825.1 Chamaesiphon sp. 341R_metabat_111
CGAATACGAAGCACTCACCCCCTACTCCGAAAAACTCAACGAAAGTTGGGGGCCACCACCAGGTAATCTCAATAGCGACGGTCAAAATCTGGTTATTTACGGCAAACATTTCGGCAATATCTTCATCGGCGTACAGCCTACATTTGGTTATGAAGGCGACCCCATGCGGTTGTTATTCTCTCGTTCCGCCAGCCCCCACCACGGTTTCGCCGCTTACTATACCTACCTCGAAAAAGTTTGGGAAGCAGACGCAGTACTCCACTTTGGTACCCACGGCTCCCTAGAATTCATGCCTGGTAAGCAAATGGGTATGTCCAACGACTGTTTCCCCGATAGTCTCATCGGCAATATTCCCAACCTCTATTACTACGCCGCGAATAATCCTAGCGAAGCAACCATCGCCAAACGTCGTTCCTACGCCGAAACCATCTCCTACCTCACCCCACCCGCCGAAAACGCAGGGTTATACAAAGGCTTACAAGAACTCGGCGAACTCGTCGGCTCCTACCAAGCCCTACGGGAAAACGGACGCGGAGTCCAAATCGCCAACACGATTATGGACAAAGCGCGGATTTGCAACCTCGACAAAGATATCACCATTCCTGATATCGATGCGGGGACAATGGAAATCGAAGCACGAGATAATATTATCGGCGCAGTCTACAGCCGCCTGATGGAAATCGAATCACGCCTCCTGCCCTGCGGCTTGCACGTCGTGGGCAAACCACCGACCGCCGAAGAAGCAGTTGCAACTTTGGTGAATATCGCATCACTCGATCGGGAAGAAGAAGGAATCAAAGGCTTACCTCGGATCATCGCCGACAGTATCGGTCGTGACCTAGAAGAAGTTTACCAAAATAACGATCGCGGCATCCTCACCGATGTCCAACTCCTCCAAGACATCACCCAAGCCGTGCGGGAAGCCGTCGCATCGATCGTTACCTCCCAAGTCAACGACGAAGGCCGAATTTCCCTGATGTCCAAGTTGAATCTATTCAACATGGGTAAAAAAGATGCCTGGGTAGAATCCCTCTACGCATCAGGTTATAAGAAAGTCAACCTCGAAGAAATCAAACCCCTATTTGACTACCTCGAATTTTGCCTCACCCAAGTCTGTGCCGACAACGAACTCGGCGCACTCCTCCAAGGATTGGGCGGTGAATACATCCTGCCAGGGCCAGGTGGCGACCCGATTCGTAACCCCGATGTCTTACCCACAGGTAAGAATATGCACGCCCTCGACCCCCAATCCATCCCCACCGAAGCCGCAGTCAAGTCAGCGAAAGTGGTAGTCGATCGGTTGCTCGAACGCCAGATGCGCGATAATAACGGCGAATATCCCGAAACGATCGCTTGTGTCCTCTGGGGTACAGACAACATCAAAACCTACGGTGAGTCCCTCGCTCAAATCATGTGGATGGTCGGCGTAAAACCCGTCCCCGATGCTCTCGGACGGATCAATAAACTCCAGATGATTTCCCTCGAAGAACTCGGTCGTCCCCGCATCGACGTAGTGATCAACTGTTCCGGTGTCTTCCGCGACCTGTTCATCAACCAAATGAACCTGCTCGACCAAGCCGTCAAGATGGCAGCAGAAGCCGATGAACCACTCGAAATGAACTTCATCCGCAAACACGCCCTCGCCCAAGCCGAAGAAATGGGGATCAACCTGCGTCAAGCCGCCACCCGCGTCTTTTCCAACGCCTCCGGTTCCTACAGCTCGAACGTGAACTTAGCGATCGAAAACGGCACCTGGGACAACGAAGCTGAACTTCAGGAAATGTACCTCGGACGCAAATCCTTTGCTTTCAGTGCTGACAATCCAGGCACAATGGCTCAAAACCGCCAAATTTTTGAAACCGCCCTCAAAACCGCCGATGTCACCTTCCAGAACCTTGACTCCTCCGAAATCAGTCTGACCGACGTATCCCACTACTACGACTCAGACCCCACCAAAATCGTCGCTAACCTGCGGACAGACGGCAAAAAGCCCACATCCTTCATCGCCGACACCACCACCGCTAACGCCCAAGTTCGCACCCTCTCCGAGACTGTCCGGTTAGATGCACGCACCAAACTACTCAATCCGAAATGGTATGAGGGAATGCTCTCCCACGGTTATGAAGGTGTACGGGAACTCTCCAAACGGTTGGTAAACACCAGCGGTTGGAGTGTCACAGCCGGAGCGGTAGATAACTGGGTATATGAGGAAACCAATGACACGTTCATCAAGGATGCAGACATGTGTAAACGGTTGATGGATCTCAATCCCAATTCCTTCCGCAAGATTGTTTCGACGCTATTGGAAGTCAATGGACGCGGTTACTGGGAGACTAGTGATGAAAATCTCGACAAGCTGCGCGACTTGTATCAAGAAGTTGAAGACCGGATCGAAGGCGTTGAGTAATCTCTGAAAAATGAGGGACGTTACACAAGTAGCGTTCCTCGATTTTTATCCGCTACAATCAAATAAGTAATGAGGATACCCAACAGCGATCGAGCAGTAATTGAATCATCCAAGCTGACGGAATATCTATTAAATATCGACCATAAGCGTGGTGGTGCAAAAGCAAAGTTACTCATCTTACCGATGAGTTGTTTCCGCCTTCCTTCTAGTATGGATAGACCTACTGTAAGATTGATGGCTAATGTCGGATAAAATATGAAGAAAGATGATTTAGAACTAGAAGACAAGCTACGCCCAGAATACGATCTCAAGAGCCTTAAAGTCAGAAAAATGGGATCTGGACGTAAAAACTTTGCCGGAATAACTATAAGATTAGATCCAGATGTGGCTGAGATGTTTCTAAATGCTGATTCCGTTAATGAAGCCCTGAGATTTTGATTAGATCGACGCGATTATTTGCAGACGAACAAAAAGGATAAACTTAACGTCTCGATCTTATTACCATAGAATAACAGCACAATAAATGATTACAAAAGAACTAAGACAGACACTTCTGACTCTATCATCAGAAGAAAAAAATGAGATTATTCAGCTATTAGATGGAATTAATAAAACGCCAAAAGTAGTCGGTGGTAATGCCCGAATTAGGAATACACGCATTCCAGTTTGGAGCTTGTTTCAGTCTCATCAAATGGGAGCTAGCGATCTAGAAATCCTAGAAGCATATCCCGAACTAACCCAAACAGACCTCATCAATGCTTGGTTTTATACCGAAACCTTTCCCGATGAAATCGATCTAGCAATCGCTGCTAATGAGGCAGGTTAGATGGTGAGATTTTATGCAGATGAGAACTTTGAGGCTCCAGTTATCAACAAGCTCAGAGAGAAAGGGTATGACATTCTAACGGCTCTAGAAGCTGGTAATGCAAATCAGGGAATTCCTGATGAGGAAGTATTAGCTTTTGCAATTCAAGAAAATAGAACAGTTATCACTCTGAATTACAATGACTTTAAAAATCTGCATAAACGCGATTCCAATCATCATGGCATTGTAATTTGTATTAGCACTCGACGGAAAGAAGATCGAGACGATTTAGTCGAAAGAATTGATTTAGCATTACGAGATAAAGAATCTTTAGACTGTGAGTTAATTCGGGTAAATAGGGCTAATGCTGTACTTTGATTTGGGATGTCCGATCGATCTTAATTTTCAATTTACCATCTGAGCCTTTGCTTGGCTTTACATCAATGAGCCTGACTTGTTTATTTTTGAGATTTAATAAGCTTCCGCCCCCTGGTATTTGATTAATTAAGGCGAGAGGAAATAGGACTCGATATGTTTGATTATCGCTGATTCTTAGTTCTAGATGAGCTTGATTGGAATCTGTCAAAGAAGGTAATGCACTGATGACCTTCCCCGTAATGCCTGTTTCCTTCTCAGAACAATAAAATGCGATCTGTTTTTGCTTCCAATCTACACAAGTAAGTATTGATTCTACACGATTAGTTATTTGTCTAAACGGTGAATAATCTGGTTCTTCTCCTGCTTCATAATTAGCTTGTTTATTATCTTTTACTGATGGAGGAGCCTGAAGCAACGCACCTGTGAGTGTTTCTCGATCCTGCTGTGAAAGTTTAGGCGACAGATAAACACCAGATCCAGGAATATCTCGACTTTTATGAATAATCCGAAATCCTGAATTATTGTACAAAATAATATCTCCATATGCTGCTGCCCCAACATCAGCTTTACCAAGTTTTACCATTTCTCTGATTTCTTGTCCTCGATGTCCTCGATCGACAGTTAACTTTTTGCCATACAAAGTATAACTGGGCATATAGAAACTAGAAGCAGAGTTAAAGTCACCTAATGCAATTACTGTCTTAGGCTTTATATCTTCCAAGCTTCTAATCGGACTATCTGCTCTCACAAAAAGCACAGATTGATAGAATGGTGGCTTATTTGCAAACATTTTTGCTGCCCAAGTATAGCCATTATCTTTTGCTGCGATCGAAATTGCGGGTGATAGAGTAAATACGATATCCCATTCATTACTTGCAATTTTATCTTTAGCTTTTTGATAATCAGTTTTGCTACTACCCTCAAACTTTATTTGCACTCGATCGCCAAATTTATGCTTTAAGTATGATTCTAAGTTAGAATATCTTTCTGTGTCTCCTAGAACACCTACTATTAACTTGTTCGTTTCTAAAATTGGAATAGTAGATGAAGGTTTTTGTACAATGACAACTGGCTTATTCGATGAGCTTGTATATGAATATTGATATAACAATAACAATCCCACTACAGTCATTAATCCAGCAATAGAAACTAACAGAAACAAATTTTTCTTGTTATTTTCAGCCGGATTGACAGGAATATATTCTTTTTTTTCCCCATTACTGGGAGGTTTAGTACTAGAGCGGTTCTCAGTATATTCCGATATTCTCCCTCGCAAATTTCCATCGAATGTCTCAGTTTCAATAAAGTTACATAATTCCATTCTTCTACACCATTCTACTCGAATATAATGAAATAGAGCTTCTAGCTCTTCTTCCTCTAAACCTGCGACATCTGTGCAGTCAAGTATAGACTGTTCATTATTTAATCTCTTACTAAGTCCTTTAAGTGCATCAATTCCTTGTTCTCTTACGTCTGCTAGTCTTTCAGTCGTTTTTGTTTTCACTTGATTCATTGTACTTCCTTAATTTCCCAATAATCTGAATTTTTATTTTGAATCTCACTGATAAATTTTGATGGTTTAGATCGAGAACCACATATCAGTAGAGAACGCATAGCTCGCGAACAGCCAACATAGAATAACCGCCGCTCTTGATTTTCTATTTCTATTTGCTCATGCTCTTCAAAATTAGATAGTGAACGAGGCAAAATATCTTCCTCCAAACCAACAATAACTATGAACTGAAATTCAAGCCCCTTAGCAGCATGAAGAGATAAGACTTGGAGATAAGCTTCTTCATCTGTTGCTGAAAATTTTCGATCTAGCCATTTCGCTTTCAATCCAGCATGATTAAGTTGATTCGTAATGAATAATCCTAATAATTCATTAGGTACTAATATTGCTCCAGCAGAAATTGGTAATTTCCATTGTTGGCTAGCAGCTTTGAAAAAATCAATAATTGCTTGTGATTGCTGTGTTAAATCGTCAGTTAAAAAGATCTTAGGTTTGCTACCACTCAAAGAATAAAAATCAAGAACAGTATTTCTTTGATCTTTACGAATCAAAATATCTGGGCAAGCTTTGCTGATTTCTTTGGTATTCCGAAAACTTTTAGTTAGTGTCCTTTCTGTAATATCAGAGCCACTATCTCTTTCGATATCTCGTTGAACAAAGTTAAAACTAAAGCAACGTTCATATAAAGATTGAGAAAGATCGGCTGTCAAAAATAATCTTGATGTTTCACCTAATTCAACTAGTAGTTTGAGTGCGGTAGGTGACAAATCTTGTACTTCGTCAACCACTACTGCATTGTATCGTTTATTAGAACTATTACCAGAAGTCAAAGATTTTCGTCTTGATTCTTCAATGACAGCTTCTAAAGCTTTCCGTCTTGATTGTTCGATCGTTATATATCCAGATTCTTGTAATACATTTTTCCATTTTTCGTAGAAATCCCAAATAGCTTTTCGCAATTTTATTCGATACGAGCATCCCGTACCAATAGTCGATATTTCCTCATAATCATTTAATCTAGATATTCCTTTTGATTCAATATTTCCTAATATTTCTTGTAGAATTAATAAAACACCTATTTCTTCTAGTTTATTTTTAATATTTATTTTGATGTTTGGATCGGACTTCATCATTCTCATGACCGACTTTAAACAAAGCTCTGATATTTCTCGACTAGCTATTACGAATTGGCTGTTACTGGTATATTTTCTAACGATATCATCTACAGTACGAACTTCAACACGACCATTCTCTAATTCAGTAGGTACTAATTCTTTTAAAAGTTCCTTGAAATAATCCACTAGAGTTTCGTTGTGTGTAGTAAATAAGACTTTCCTTACTGCTGGATCTGCAACTATTTTTTTAACTTGATAGAGAGCCAAGATTGATTTACCAGTACCTGGGCCACCTTGCACCAGAATTGCTCGATCGTTAGGAAGCTCTAAGATTCTTTTTTGTTCGTCAGATAAGGATAGTAAAAGTCTATGTGATTCACCTGCTTGACAGAAATCAACTAAACTTTCTGAACTGTTGAACTCCTGCTGAAACTCTGTATTAACATCCTCTATTGATCGATCTAAAGTATCGATAATTCTTCTTAAATATGGGTTATAGGGCATTTTTGAATATAACAAGTCATCTTCGTTTTTAATTTTCAGAAGATAATTGTGGTATCGATCGGGAATATGGCATTGATTGAGTTTCTCCTTAGATAGGAGATTTTCTTCACCATCATCTGTCTTCTCTATTTCTTGTATTAGTAGAAAAGGTTTTTTATTAAGAAGTTCAGTATTTTTATAAGTATGTTGATCCCGTCGGCGCAGATCGAGCAAGCATAAACAACCTAGTTCGTCATATCTGTAAAAAAGTCGATACTTCATGGTTATCCGTGTTCGCCAGAAACCCCCTTGTTTAATTCTGCACACATCGCGTGGATGAGACTTTTCGATATCCGCAATAACTTCAGGTAATTTTGTGCTGATTTCTTGTGGCAGGCATGATGAAGCTCTTAAAAATCGCTTAGTGGCTTTAATACACATATATTTATCCTGCCAACACGTTGTGATCGATAACTAGACATTACGATATACTCGACTTTAAGGTATGAATCAGGACAAAAGCGATCTTAAATCGATCGAGATCAGAGCTTCAGGGATCTTCCACGCACTCCAACGCCGAATCATCGAGTCTATCGGTAGCTTCGATCGAACACCGATCAATTCTCCATGGAGAGGCTACACCAACGGGTTACAATTAATTTATGCAAAGTTTCATACTCAATTCGGCTCCGTCGATGCTACTCGATCGACTCTATGACACATTAGGTCAATCCCAATTACTTAAAAACTCCAACTGATTTTGCATTTCCTCAGCAGACAACACGCTCACAATTCTGAGTAGCCGCCGCATTTGTTCTCCAATGCTAAATCTTTTTTGACTTGCTACGATAATTCCCCCGTGAGCGCGTCCCGATTCAATCCATTCGCCATGAAGCTGACAATAATCACCCACATTAAAGCTATAAAGCACCCGATCGACCGATGTCGCATGAGCGAGATGCTCATCATCTGGGCGGAACACCATATTTTCTAGATTAGCAGTGGTAACATCAACGCCTCGCTCTGTTAGAGCTTGCACCAAGGCTTGTGCCATTGCATCTTCATCTAGATAAAGTCTAACTTTCATGAAACGGTCGAGAGTCGATGGGGATGTTGAGATTCTAATTGTCTTGCCATTACTTCATCAGCATCAATTTCACGGTCGATCTCGGCTCGATTAGCATGATAATAAGCCAACGCTGCATATACTCCGTCTAGAGACAAATGAGGATATTGGTGCGTAATTTCCTCCGCACTAGAGCCAAGTTGATACCAAATAGCTACTCGATGCACCGTGATACTCGTACCTGCAATACAAGGTCTACCATGTCGAATTTTGGAATCGCAAGTAATTAGGTTGGCAATCATACAATATATTCAGCAATCTAGATTTCCATTCTAACACGGCCAACCTTTCCCTATAATTATTGCCCAGTAAGCAAATTGGGCTTTCGAGCTAACCGACACCAACACAGACGCAATGAGCATCGAAGAGAAGTATTGATTTCCTTCTTGACTCGGATGTTATTCTATTGCGCGATCTGCCTGAAGAAGGTTTATTTGTATTCGATCGATATTTTGGTAAAACTGAAAATAATTAAAACAAGAAATAACGCTGTGCCATCGGCAAAACAGTCGCAGGTTCACAGGTAAGTAACTCTCCATCGGCTCTTACCTCATAAGTTTCAGGATTAACTTCCATGTGTGGCAATGCATCGTTTAACTTCATATCTCGCTTGCTGACATTTCGAGTCCCCGATACAGCTAAAGTTTGCTTTTGTAACTGTAGTCGATCGGGTAACAATTGCTCCATCGCTACCTGAGAAATAAATGTAACAGCAGTATTGTTTCTAGCTCCGCCATAGCTACCAAACATCGGACGCATATGCACGGGCTGTGGTGTGGGAATACTGGCATTGGCATCACCCATTTGCGCCCAGGCAATCATGCCACCTTTAATTACTGTTTCTGGTTTAACCCCGAAAAAGGCAGGTTTCCACAATACTAAATCGGCAATTTTACCAGACTCGATCGATCCGACATAATTTGAGATCCCGTGTGTAATTGCGGGATTGATTGTATATTTAGCAATATAGCGTTTGGCGCGGAGATTATCGGCAGGTTGACTGTCGTTTGGTAAGCCACCCCGTTGCACCTTCATCTTATGGGCAGTTTGCCAAGTCCGAATAATTGTCTCGCCAATTCTCCCCATCGCTTGGGAATCGGAAGAAATCATACTAAACGCACCTAAATCGTGGAGAATATCCTCTGCGGCGATCGTTTCCCTGCGAATTCGGGACTCGGCAAAAGCGACATCTTCGGGAATACTCGGACTTAAGTGGTGACACACCATCAACATATCCAAATGTTCATCTAGGGTATTCAAAGTATAGGGGCGAGTGGGATTAGTGGACGAGGGCAATACATTTGCTTCGCCGCAAACTTTGATAATATCTGGGGCGTGTCCGCCACCCGCGCCTTCGGTATGATAAGTGTGAATTGTCCGCCCTTTAAACGCCGCAATTGTTGTCTCCACAAATCCCGCTTCATTGAGGGTATCCGAGTGAATCGCCACCTGGACATCATACTCATCCGCTACATTTAAGCAATTATCGATCGTCGCTGGAGTAGTGCCCCAGTCTTCATGCAATTTTAACCCGATCGCGCCCGCTTCGACCTGTTCGACTAAACCTTGGGGCTGAGAGCTATTTCCCTTCCCTAGTAAACCAATATTCATTGGGAAGGCATCGGCAGCCTGTAACATCCGGTACATATTCCACACCCCAGGCGTACAAGTCGTTGCACTCGTTCCCGCTGCTGGCCCCGTGCCACCGCCAAGCATCGTTGTAATACCCGACGCGATCGCCACATCAATCTGTTGCGGGCAGATAAAATGGATGTGACTATCAATCCCCCCCGCCGTCAAAATCGACCCCTCTCCGGCGATAATTTCGGTACCTGGGCCGATAATAATATCAACACGATCCTGAATATAAGGGTTCCCAGCCTTACCTATTTTATAGATTTTCCCATCCTTAATTCCCACATCTGCCTTGACAATCCCCCACCAATCCAAGATCGTCGCATTAGTAATTACCAGATCCACGGCACCATCAGCATTTGAAATTGGCGACTGTCCCATCCCATCCCGAATTACTTTCCCACCGCCAAATTTGACCTCATCCCCATAGGTGGTGAAATCCTGCTCGATTTCGATAAATAATTCTGTATCGGCTAGTCGGACTCGATCGCCTGTAGTCGGCCCGTATGTCTGAGCGTAAGCGCGGCGATCCATTCTGTAACTCATATTCAGTCTGGGATGAGGTTGGTGACTATCTAAATTTTACTTGAATAGTGTGTTGTCTACTATCTTCGTCAATGACATAAATGCTTACATCTTGCACCAGTATAAGAATATTGGTAATTAGCTTAAATCCGAGGGTACCCATTAAGCGGCGGTTTTATTCGGGGGTTCCCCCCGAATAAAAAACCGACAAGACAGGGCACCTCTACAGGTAACTTGTGTAAGGGTGCCCCTCGTGGGTACCCTCATATCTACGCTAATTACTAGTCGTTATATGTTGGTGCAAGATATGATTTATGTTATCGATTAAATTGGCACATAGGCTTTGATTTTCGTTCTAGTTAATCCCGTATATTGCAGCTTTTGCAAGTCTGGACAGCCGCGCATGTCTCGCGTGTGCAAAAACACATGATCGATGCTCGAACCTTGAGCCTTGTGGGTGGTTAGGCAGTAAGCATAGGGACAGCAATCATAAGCTTTGTCTAGATCGGCAGCTTTGTACCATTCTTTTTTACTGCGATAATCTTTGATAAGTTCTTGACGTTTTAGCTCTGAGGCTGGATCTAATATTTTTAGTTTATGGCGACTACCACCTTCCGTGACTACAGGAATTTCATACCAACTGAATTGAGCATTTTGACTAACCAGCGATGCCCCAATAACTTGACATTCTTCAGAGTTATTGACAATAATATTCCACTCTTTTTTCTTCTTCAAGTTACTAGATTGATTGAATTTAGATTCTCTAAATACAGGCTTTTTGGCAATTAACAGATCGCCAACTTGGAATGGTTGAGCATTTTCGCCCCATAGCTGCAATCTGATCCAGTTATTAATTGATTCTGCGGTATTATTACGCCAGACTAAGATGCGACAATAGTTGGGATCTGCTTGCCATTGTGGTGATTTAATCAGATTGGCGGCTGTGCTCAACCACTCTTGATAAGGTAGACAAATAATCGATTCATCTGGTGTTGTTTGGAATGGATATAAATTGGTTTGATAGTGAGGTTCTGTCCGCATCTGTTCGGCGACTTTACTAATGTCACCATCGTATCTAATTACTTCGGTGAGGGTGGCTTCCTGGGTAATTAATGGCGTGGTGGCGACGATTGGCTCTGATTCGCCGACTGGTGGTAATTGGGCTGCGTCACCCACAAATAATACTTTTGTTTTCGCTCCAAGTGCTTTTTCCAGCTCGGTAAAGTTTGTCGAACTCACCATACTAAATTCATCAATGATGACGATATCAAAATCTAGTTTTGCTTTAGATTTAATCGTAAATTCTTCGATGCCTGTCTCTTCATTTAGACGTGGTTGTTGACCGAGCAATTGAGCTACTGTCATGGCATCGATCGACACACCAACAATACTGGCGATCGATCTAATATTCTTAGTTGCTTTATTTGTCGGCGCAGCAACTACATAGTCAATCTGTTGCGACTTCAACCACTTAATCAATTCCGCAATCAAAAAGCTTTTGCCCGTACCTGCATATCCCACCAATCGGAAGTAGCGGATACTTTTACTCTTAGCAAATGCTTGGAGTTTAACAAAAGCTTGCTGTTGAGATTCGGTTAGTGTCGCTTGACCCGATTCTGATATAGATATAGCTGCGGGTGTTACTGGTGCATCCCATTCAGACAGAGCGGCATCCAATTTAACTAGCATCGCCTTTTGCTGCGATCGAGTCAATTTTTCGTGCAGAACTATTAGCTTATAGACATAATCTTCGAGATCTTTTGTTAGGGGTTTCATGTCTGTTAGTTCGGAATTTAGAGTTCGGAGTAAACTTATCCTCGGTGGTGATTTAGTTCACAGTAGTTAGCAAGTTCACGAGTTAGTTTATGAACATACCCCGATTCGTTCCCTAAGATCATGCGTAAATTTCTAAGCTGTGGATTAATTACTGCTTTCGCCATCATTCCTACTGCTCTCAAAGTCTATGCCGAACCACCTCCAGCAGAGCCAGTGGTTGTCGTGACGGAAAGTGCTGCTCCAGTTAACTGTGGTAGTGAGAGATGTTTTTGAGATGGGAGACTGGGGGATGGTGGGTGACTTAAGTTGCTGCGGAGATCTACCCACCCCACCCTACGGGCACCCCTGTCTTGTCGGTTTTTTATTCTGGGGGAACCCCAGAATAAAACCGCCGCTCCTGGGAGGGGATTTTCTAGCCTAAAGCCCAAAGCCTTCCTAGAACTGCTTGAGAAAGCGTAGATCGCTGCCATATAGCTTGCGAATATCGTCGATTTGATGGAGCACCATTGCCATCCGTTCGACTCCAAAGCCAGCGGCAAAGCCACTGTAGACCTCTGGATCGTGACCGACTTTGGTGAGGACATTGGGATCTACCATGCCGCAACCCATGATTTCTAGCCATCGCCCTTGCCATTGGACATCGACTTCGGCGGAGGGTTCGGTGAAGGGGAAATAACTAGCGCGGAACCGAATTGGGAGTTCCATCCCAAAAGCCTGAGTCAGGAATTCTTTGATTGTGCCTTTGAGATCTGTAAATGTCAGATCGGGTGCAATTGCCAGGATTTCAATTTGGTGAAATACCGCCGAATGTGTCGCATCAACTGTATCGCGCCGATAGCATCGCCCAGGGGAGATAATCCGAATTGGTGGCTCATTCTCCTCCATATAGTGGATCTGCACTGAGGATGTGTGAGTGCGGAGTAAATTGCCGTCGGGTAGATAGAAGGTGTCCTGCATATCCCGCGCGGGATGATCGGGCGGGGTATTGAGAGCCTCAAAATTATAATAATCTGTCTCCATTTCTGGCCCAGTGGCGACAGTATAACCCATGCCCACAAAGATATCGATCATCCGATCGATCGTCCCGTTAATTGGATGAATTCGCCCTTGGACCTGATATACTCCTGGCATGGTGACATCGATCGTTTCGGCTGCTAGTTGTGCCTGAATTTGAGCAGCTTGGAGATCGGCTTTCGATCGATCTAATTTTTCCTGAATCGCATTCTTAACTACATTCGCCGCCGCCCCAATTGCTGGACGTTCCTCGGCGGATAGTTTGCCCATCCCGCCCAATATTTTGGACACTTCGCCCTTTTTACCTAAATAATCAACGCGGAGTTGTTCTACTATTTCTAGGGTATCAGCAGACGCGATCGCATCTAGGGCTGTCGCTTGGAGTGTCGCTAGTTGTTGTTCGAGATCGCTCAGTTGTATCGCCATGCAAGTTGTTACAGTTGACAGTTATTCGGCCCCAGTTTTTAGTAGCAACTGTTCACCAACCTAGATTCTAACCGATGATAAACACGTCAACACCAACTGAAAACCCCATCGAAGCAATATCGGCGGGGTTTACAACCTAATTCTAGTATGCTGATAGCTAGTACCTATTGACTGAAGACGGATATGGACTGGCAAGAGATTTCTGGGGGAGTGACGGCACCGAGGGGGTTTAAAGCGGCTGGGATTACAGCGGGATTGAAGGCTTCTGGATTGCCCGATCTGGCGTTGATCTGGTCGGATGTGGATGCGATCGCGGCTGGAGTCTTTACCACTAGCCAAGTTCGGGCTGCTTGCGTGGAATATTGCCGCCAGCAACTCGATGCTAAACCCAGTGCCCGTGCGATTCTCTGTAATTCAGGACAGGCTAATGCGGCAACAGGTGAAGCTGGCTGGGACGATGCGATCGCCTGTGCAAATGCCCTCGCACACGCGCTAATTATCGACCCTGAGGCGATCTTACTCGCCTCAACAGGGGTAATCGGTCAACGCATCAAAATGGATATCCTCATCGCCGGAATTCCGGCGTTGGTGGCAGCAGCTACTCGCGATGGGGGTGATGCTGCGGCGAAAGCAATTATGACTACCGATCTGGTGAGCAAATCGATCGCATTAGAGACTACAATTGGCGATCGACCAGTCCGAATTGGCGGTATGGCCAAGGGTTCGGGGATGATTCACCCCAACATGGCGACGATGCTGGCGTTTGTGACTTGTGACGCGGCGGTATCTACAACGCTGTGGCAACAAATGCTCAGTCGCGCTGCTGACAAAAGTTTCAATCAAGTGACTGTAGATGGCGATACCAGTACCAATGACACGCTGATTGCCCTGGCAAACGGGGAATCTCGGACACCCGCGATCGTCCAGCCTGGAGTAGATGCTGATAAGCTAGAAGCGATGCTCACGGCTGTCTGTCAGCATTTGGCTAGAGCCATCGCCCGTGATGGTGAGGGTGCCACTTGTCTGATTGAAGTGCAAGTTTCAGGTACGGCAACAGATCGAGAAGCCCGCCAAATCGCCCGTGAAATTGCCGGATCTTCCCTGCTTAAAGCAGCAATCTTTGGCAACGATCCCAACTGGGGGCGGATTGCAATGGCAGCGGGTAAGGCTGGTGTAACCTTCGATCAAAATAATTTGGCAGTACGACTAGGCGATATTCAATTAATGTTAAATGGACAACCTTTGACATTCGATCGAGTGGCTGCCAGTAATTATCTCAAAGCTGCCAGCCAAGGTGAATATCTCCAAACAGATACGGTACTAATTTCAGTAGGTGTTGGCAATGGTCATGGTTCTGGCATTGCTTGGGGCTGCGATCTTAGTTATGACTATGTGAAAATCAATGCTGAATATACAACTTAAATTAGTGGATGGTGAATGGTGAATGGTGGGATTGGATATAATTAAGCTAATTATTGATTAATTACTAAAAATCAATGGATAAAAAAACAATTGTTATTGGGGCTAGCGCGATTGTTGGAGTTGTGACGATCGCGGGTGGTGGAGTTTATTATTCTCCTTACCTCACACTTAACAGAATGAGAAATGCCACAGAGAATCAAAATATTGATGCATTAGCTCAAGAAATCAACTTTCCTGAATTGCGGGCAAGTATTAAAGAAAACGTCAAAGCTCAGGTGCTCAAGCAAATAGCTGGGGCTGAATCTGGAACATCAGCGGGTAAATTGTCACTACCCAAAATTACTCCAGAACAAGTTGAGAAAATGATAAATCCAATGGTTGACAAGCTAGTTACACCAGAAGGATTGGAGCGATCGATCGATAACAAAGTACCTGGAGCTAAAATCGATCTGGCTAATCTAGATCGAGATCTTGCTAGATCGGATATTCAAATGGGCTATGAATCGATCGATCGATTTGTCGTACACATTACCGATAAAGTCGATCGATCCAAAGATGTCAGCCTGATTCTGAAGCGCGACGGATTAGCTTGGAAGTTGACTGGGATTGATATTTCTAAGTTAGTTGATAGTTAATAATTGATAGTAATCTCAATACAAGTTAAACCTAAAGCCCAAAGCCTAAAGCCTAAAGCCTAGTCCTCTAGCTTGAGACGAAGATGAACGAGATCTTCGAGAACTTGGCGAATATATTGTTCGAGTTGTTGTTTACGATCGGTCAAATCTTTTAACTGTTGATAGCGGGCAATCGACCTACTCACGCTCAAAATCTCCGCCATCGGACAAGGACGTGTCCACAGCTTACCATCCTCATCCAATCCACACAACCGATAACCAGCTTGGGGATCGACATCTGTTAGATCGATCGCATCGACGGTAACATAGGGAGTAGGAATTGCTTCACCTGTAGATCCGCGCTTAAAAGTGCGAGACTCCAACCAACCAGCTAAAACTGGCCCACTAACTGTAACGTTAAAATTTCTAGTCTCAATCTCTTGAAGTTCTTGCTGCCACTCCATCACCATTTTGTACATTTCTTGGAGCATATGCGCCGCCAAAATTGGGTTGGCATCTTGACGCAAACCACTAAACTTGGGAATCTGAACTGGGGCTAATTGAGTGTTTAGATCTGAATTGTAGTCGGTAGATATTGACATGTTTATTCAGTTGATAGTTGATAGTTGATAATTGATAGCTAAACATGCCATGTTGTGAGTGATGATTGTTTCCGCAAAGATCGACATAGATTCTATCAGTGTAGCTGAGATAAAGTGAGTAGAATTTGAATGGAAAGTAGCATGACTCAAGTAGATCGACAGCAGTTAATCTTAGTTACAGGTGCAGCGCGATGTGGCAAGAGTGAATGGGCAGAGACTCTCGCGATTGAAAGTGGCAAAGCTGTCACCTACATTGCCACAGCAACTATAGATCCAACTGACTTAGAATGGCAAGCTCGAATTTCGCGTCACCAACAGCGTCGTCCTGCCACCTGGAAGACTGTAGCAGCAGTCGAAGATCTGTCAATTGTCATCGATCGATCTCAGCCATCAGACTGCATTCTCGTCGATTCTCTCGGTACTTGGGTCGCAAATTTGCTCGATCGATCTGACCCTGAATGGAATCAGTTAACCCAAGAATTGTTAGGTAAATTAACAACCAATTTAGCAACTATCATTCTAGTCGCCGAAGAAACTGGTTGGGGTGTAGTTCCAGCCTATCCCAGTGGGCGGTTATTTCGCGACAGATTAGGCATGTTAACCCGCCAAATCGGATCGATCTCCAACACCGTCTACCTAGTCACGGGCGGTCACGTTTTAAACTTATCTCAATTAGGGACGAAGTTGAGAGTTAGGAGTTAAAAATACGAGATTAAGATCCCACAAACAGCCTAATCCTGAACATCCTAAAATCCTAAAATCCCGATCGAAGTTGTGAGTAAGAAGCTAAGATCGCACAGACAACCCAATCCCGAACATCCGCAAATCCTAAAATCCCGATCGAAATTCGATACTAAGATTGCACAAACAACCCAATCCCGAACATCCTAAAATCCTAAAATCCTGATAAAATAAGAGTGATGAAGCGATACAGTTCCACACATCATCGCTTGTAATGACTCGTCCATGACAACATCAATTCTCATTGAAAAGAAAAAACTAGCCAAACCGCCACTAGATATTCACTATCTAGGCGATCGAGTCCTGCGTCAGGCTGCCAAACGGATTGCTAGTGTGGATGAAGATATCCGCCGCACGATCGTGGCGATGCTCCAAACTATGTACAGTGCCGATGGTATCGGTCTGGCTGCACCCCAGGTTGGTATCAACAAGCAACTAATCGTCATCGATACCGAGCTGGAAAAGCCAGAAATTCCACCGCTAATTTTGATCAACCCTACCATCAAAAAGTACGGCAAAACCCTCTGCAAAGACCAAGAAGGGTGCCTAAGTATTCCTGGAGTCTATCTCGATGTCGAGCGACCAGAGACGATCGAACTAGCTTACCGCGATGAGTCTGGCCGTCCCCGCAGCCTCAAAGCTGACGGCTTACTCGCTCGTGCCATTCAGCACGAACTAGATCATCTGACTGGGGTATTATTTGTCGATCGAGTCGAAAATGAACTCGCCCTCATGGAAGAACTCAAGAAAAAGGGTTTCTCCCGCCAACACGTCCAGCACATCACTTCGGGAGCAAAGTAATCGTTCATGTACACCCCTCTAACTGGTATCTGTCTACTCGGTGCTTCGATTTCCGCAATTGCCGCAGTCGGCTCAGTATTTGAACTCAGTTCTGGCACCCCTGAATTGGGAATGGCAGTCACTGGCAGCATTTTAGCCGCATCTATTCCCCTCACAGGTTTCTTATTTATGACGGCTGTGAAGAATTCTAAATAGCTAATCCAGGCTTTAGGCTTTAGGGCGTTGAAGTAGATCTGTAGGTTGGGTTGAAGAATGAAACCCAACAAACTTAGTTATCAATTGGGAAAGGAGTAATATTTGCCTACCTATTAAAGTAAATCGTCCATTAATTTCATCACTTGCACCGCACCATCCGATAATCTGTCGGATGGTGAAAGCATAATTTGGCTCTCCAATAAACCTTTCAGCGCGATTAGCTTCAGACTATTCTCAGCATGAGCCTGAGAGATCGGCACAGCAGCAGGAAGATATCCAATTGCCCCCAAATCGGCCAGGAGTGCTCTCCTAACTTGCAAATCGCTATTTGACAAAGCGGAGACTAATCGATCGCCATAAGCGGCATCCTGGGTCAACTGGTACATCGATCGCAAGCCCGCATATTGAACCCGTGGGATTGGATGTTCGAGAAATGGTTGAATTAAAGGTACTGCTGCCGTTACGCCCAAGGTACCCAACGCTTCGAGAATCGAATCATAGGGCTGCGAAAAATCTTTACCGTGAGGTAGCAGCTCCCCATCTCGGATAGCTCCAGCTAAAATCTGCGTCAAATACAGAATGCAGCGAGGATCTTCCAGCATTTCGAGAGCTTGCGCCGCTGCCTCTCGCACATAAAAGTCAGCGCAATTCAAACACTCAATCAGAGCTGGAACAGCCTGAACATCGCCCAATTTACCCAATGCTCTGGCGGCGTTTCGACGCAGTGGATACCCACCTCCTGGCGTGCGATCTGCTTCATCTTGCAAGGCATGAATCAATCCCGCTACAGCCGCAGGATCGTTAACCCGAAATTTACCCAGCCACCAAGCGGCATATGTCCGCAACCCCAAATCTTCGACACTGAGATTCTCGATCGCTTGTACGATAGTAAGTGGTTCTCCAGCTTGAATCGCCGATTCATCATCCATAATTTTTTCTCGTAGGTTGGGTAGAAGCCTGAAACCCAACACCAAATCTGTCTACTCTAGATTTTAGTCCGCGAAGGCGGACTTTGCATCACTAGCAACGATTTCTAATCGTCGCGATCTCCGCTCTGACTAACTAATTAAAAATAGATCTGTAGGTTGGGTTGAAGAATGAAACCCAACAAACTTAACCAGTAGACTTACTAGTGCTAACCGTAGATCCAGGGTACCCATTAACCTGTAGGGGTGCCCTTAATGGGTACCCTAAAATCTCTGCTTTTACTAGTCTTGATGTATTGGTGCAAGATGCGAGTAGACAAAAAAATACCCCGAAGCTATTCCCCCTCGCCAACGAAACCGCAAGCAACAGAAAATAACTTCGGGGAACATCAACCAATTAGCTCAAGGAGTTAATTGCATAGTCGATGTAGGAATTAGCTTCAACAGCAGCATCACCAGCCAAACCGTGGTTGGCTTTGATGTACTTGAGAGCTTCAATGTACCAGCTAGGAGCCAAGTCAAAAGTTTTGTTGATTTCAGCCAAACCACCCAACAGATAGTCATCCATTGGGCCAGTACCGCCAACTACACAGCAGTAAGTAACCATGCGGAGGTAGTAACCGATGTCACGCACACACTTTGCTTTACCAATAGAAGTAGCAGCAAAGTTAGGACCTTGCATAGTCGTGGTGTACGGGAATTTTTGGTAAACAGCATTAGCTGCACCATTTGCTAAGGACTCAGCATTAGCAGTCAAACCTTTAGCAGCGGTTAAGCTAGCAGTAGCCTGACGAAAACGACCGAACGCAACCTGAAATTCAGTGCTGCTCAAAAAGCGACCTTGGGAATCTGCGGTAGCGACTGCTTCGGTTAATGGAGTTTTCACGATTTCTTTATCCTCTATGAATGGTTTACAAATTTTTTAATCAGTGGATCGTGGATCGTGAATAGTGGATCGTTAGATTACTATTTAGCAATGACGACCTGAACAGCTCAAAGACTACTTGGTGGGCAGTGCCCATCCTACATCCAATCTATTTACGGTTCACGATTCACGATCCACGATTCACTAATTAAGCTACTGACGCTGCTGCACGATCGAAATAACCAGCAACTTCAGAAGTCAACGCGCTACAATCACCGTTGGTGATATTGGCTTTGTCAGACATAATCGCGATTGCTGCATCTTTCATTTTGGAGACACCAGCAGCTACTGATGAGCCTGGAGTACCCAGTGCGAGGTAAGTTTCGCGCAAACCATTCAAACAACGATCGTCTAGTACAGATGCGTCGCCTGCGAAGATCGCGTAGGTTACATAGCGCAAGATAATTTCCATGTCGCGTAGACAAGCTGCCATCCGGCGGCTAGTGTAAGCGTTTCCACCTGGAGCGATCAGGTTTGGCTGATCGGCAAATAGGCTTCTGGCTGCATTTGCAACGATCGTGGAGGAGTTGCTAGTGATCCGGTTAACGGTATCCATGCGTTTGTTGCCGTCGGCTACCATTGCAGCTAATGCATCTAATTGTCCAGTGCTGAGGTATTGACCTTGAGCATCTGCTTGTGCAACAACTTTAGAGAATCCGTCTAACATATATTTAATCCTTTTATTTTAGTGTCAAATTCACTCTACACCTATGCTGTAGCGATCGCGTCACATAGCTTAATAAATTTGCGAAAACTCTCGTATTAATATGAGAGGCTGACTAGTCTGCGCCAGTCAATATTAGCTAATTCTTGACCAGTTAATACTGCCCATTACCTTAAATTTATACTATGTTGTGTGAACTCCTAGCTATTTCGCTTCATCTTTGTCACAAACGTTAATATTCCCTCAGGGTCAAGCTTCCAACTCGAATAATCGGTACCATAGTTACACCACTTTTGCGCTGTGAGCACAAAGAAAAATCGCCTAAATGTGTCCCTCGATCCGATCGAGCGTGAGAAGCTGGAAAAGCTAGCCGCTGAGTCTGGGCTATCATTGTCCCGCACCATCGCGCAACTGATCCGTAAGGCGAAAAAGCCCAAGGATGAAGACTCCACAAATGCCTAAAAAACCCAGCTTCCATAGAGAAACTGGGTAAACCTGACTCAATCAGCCTAGATTTTAATTCCGCGCTAATAACTCCTTGCTGTGGGACTGCCCACTAATCTGCAATTTCCGCTGCAATTGGCGAGTCAAGACTGCCACCATTGCCAATTGAGCTGCAAACGCGGCAAAGATGATCTCACCGGAGAGTCCAAAAACACCTGCTGGTGCGAATGGAGAAAATAAGAACATAAATGCAGCTAGTCCGGTTGGACTACGACCTTGAGATATGATGAGAGCTACACCAATCGGTAAAACCATCATCACTGCGATAATCCCCATCATCCACAGGTTGTGCTTTTTGACATTGAAGAATAGCACCAAGTGAGCAATTGCAGCATAGATTAGAACCAGACTAGCACCAAGACAAACACAACCTAGAAATCTCCATCCATCCACACCAAATTTTACGGTGAAAAATAATGAAATGGGGATCCAGATTAGCAGCACCGTGCCAATATTAATCGCGATCGATAGTAAAGCTGGACTTTTATCATTAAATAATAAATCTTGAACTAACTCACGTTGCCAAAATTTGCGCTGTTGAGTGTTTTTTCGTTCGCGACGATATCGGCTCCAATCTTGCAATGCCTGCTTGCTTGGCAATAATAATGAGATTGATAATAGTAACAGTGTAAAGTCAATCGCCACAAAAGATGCACAACTAAATGCTTCGTCACTACTCAATGAGGATTGAAACGGAACTGCAAATCCAAGGATGAATATCTGGAGAGCGACATTAATTAAATAGCTTTGAGATTTAGTAATAGCAGTTGTATTGGGATTGAGGTAGCGACGTTCGATTGATTGCCAAACCAAATAGCTAATTATCACAAAGATAATGCTTTCAAAAACATATGTCAAAGCTGAATTTTTCAACAGTGGCAATCCAAACCAGCCATTATTGAAACTGAATCCAGGTTTAAAGTTAAAATGTTGGGAAGAATCCTTAAAGAATGAGCCAATCGGAGTAGCAATGGCAATAGTTGTTAATATTGCTTGACCACCTCCAAGTAAAACATACAATATTGCAGCACTAGACAATAAGAACCAGACCGATCCGATCGCCATGTACCAGCTAGCAATCATTCCCAAACTAGCACCAGTACTGATTCCTGCTAATAAATGGAGTGGAATCATCCACGCTACTACCAAATACACTAAGACTGGTACACCCAAGATTTTACCAATAAAGATCTGTCGTGGCGATCGGGGACTGAGCCGAATGAAACTCATGGTGCCACGCTTTTCTTCATTAATAAGATCGGCAACCAGCATATAAACAGATCCCAAAATTAAGGCTGCAAAGATAATCCAGCCTGAGTTATAACAAATGCCAGACCACCATTTTTCCCAATTAATAATAAGGTCGCCTGTGGAATCTACTGTACAAAGATCGAAACGACTAACAGGATTGGGTGCTGTGATACGATCGTCCATTGACTTACCAACACAATAGTCGTTGAAAGTCTCCATTAGTTTCTTTGATACACCATTACGAGCATAAGTCGGCTCGTAGGTAGGCGCAGGTGGGAGCTGGATATTGAAATACAAGAATATCAAACTTTGGATCGACAACGGAATCACACTTGCGATCGTAATATTTCGCAGCGTGAGCCGCTCCTTTAGTTCACGAAACAATTGCGGATTTGTATCACCAATACGATCGATCTGTCTATTTAGTATTATCATCGCTCATTCACTCTCTATACAATATTTATCAACTATCAATTATCAACTAACTTAAGACGCTTGTTGATGTCCTAGTTTCAAGACGATAGTTTCTAAGTCCTCTTGAGTACACTGAAAATTAAAAATGGGGATTTGAGCATGGATGAGAGATCTCAGCAAGTCAGCAGCATCCTCTTCTGTGCCTGCAAAGTTGACTTTGATCTGATTCGTTTCCGCGAGTTGCTCCAGATCTGAGACTAATGAATTAGTTTTCAGTTCCCGTTTGAGTGCTTCTAGATCTCCGCCTGTACCAATCAATATTTGTTGATGGCTCAAGCGTTGATAGAGATCTGCCAATCGACAGCTTTCCACCAGAAATCCTAACTCCATAATGCCCACAGAAGTACAGAGTTCTGCCAAGTCACTCAAAACATGAGAAGAAATTAAGATTGTCATTCCCGCTTCTTGGAGTGTCTTGATAATTTGGCGAAATTGCATTCGCGCGATCGGATCCAATCCCGATACTGGTTCATCTAATAGGAGTAGAATAGGCTCATGAATAATTGTCCGCGCCAGACTCAACCTTTGTTTCATCCCCCGCGATAGCGTCGAAATCTTACTATTGCGCTTAGTCCCCAGTTGCACCAAATCCAGCACATCATACAATCGCCGCCGCCGATGTTCGGCAGTTAATTTATATAGCCGTG
Source organism: Chamaesiphon sp. 341R_metabat_111 (assembly GCA_025351825.1). Lineage (GTDB taxonomy): Bacteria > Cyanobacteriota > Cyanobacteriia > Cyanobacteriales > Chamaesiphonaceae > Chamaesiphon. Next base: position 22,970 of record JANXVE010000133.1, read on the forward strand.
CAAAATAATCTAAATAATCCCAAACCGTCAGATCGTCATACAGAGGATAATCGTCGGGTAGATATCCTAATAACCGCTTAAGATTGGCATTCGACCGATCTCGATGCAATTGTTCGCCATTAATATATATCTCACCTAGCGTTGGCTCCTCTATGGTGGCTAGCATCCGCATTAAGGTGGTCTTACCCGCACCATTGGGGCCGATCAGCCCATAGACCTCACCAGCCTCGATCGTTAGTTCTACACCGCTTACAGCCATGTGCCTGTCAAATTGCTTGGTCAGATCTTCTGTCCGAATCGCTAGTTCTGTTGCCATTACTTTCGCCCCAGTGCCGTATTATCAGAAGTGGATTTCATCGAGTCAAAAACTCTACTTCTGTTTAATACAGGATTATAACTAGCGATTCCGGCAATGTTGAGGAATTAGGCTTTAGGCTTTAGGCGTTGGGCCTTAAGTATATTTGAATTCCTACTGATATCTTTGTGGTTGCAACCTTGTAATCTATTGCCCTAGAGCCTAGAGACTGCTTGAAGTGCGTTAATAATTTCAATATTAGCGGCGGGGAATTGATAGTTACTTAAATTACTGATGTTTACCCAGCGAATTTCCTCGGACTCGATCGGTTGAGGTACGCCACTGATATGCTGACAATGATGAACGGTGAGTGTCAGGTGGAAGGTAGGATAAGTATGTTCGATCGAGATCAGATGCTCACCGACTGCTATTTCGATCGCTAGTTCTTCTTGGATCTCCCGCACGATACATGCTTCAACTGTTTCCCCTGGCTCGATCTTCCCGCCTGGAAACTCCCACAGTCCCCCCATTGTCCCACCAATTTTACGTCGATCGATCAAAATCTGTCCGGTTTGATTCCAGATAATGGCGACACCGATGCTTTTGTGGGGGAGAGTTAGATTCACAATTTACAGTTATCTAATTACAGTTATCTAAAGTTAATGAGAAACCCGACTTTTCCAAAAAGTCGGGTTTCTGCGTGTCTACACCTTTCGCTATCAACTAACTAGGAAGCTAAATACTCACCGATATCAGCTTTGCGTTTGCGGAGTTTGGCAATCGCTTCCCGCTCGATTTGACGTACTCGCTCGCGGCTGATATTTAGCAGCTCACCAATTTTGGCAAGAGTGAGTGGTTGAGTATCTTTGAGTCCAAACCGGAGCGTGAGTACTTGCTGCTGTTGCGGGGTAAGTTCGGACATCATCCGCTCCAAATCTTGCTGGAGTGATGAGTTTGTGACGTACTCCTCTGGCGAGATGCCTGGATCTTCGAGTAGATCCCCTAGCTCGGTGTCTTGGTTATCACCCACCCGTAAGTCTAGCGATAATGGTTGACGCGCGCGCTCTAGGTACTCCCGCACCTGTTTAGAAGATAGTTCAAGTTCGGCAGCTAGCTCGTTAATTGTCGCCGCTCGTCCATATTGTTGGGCGAGAGCACGTTGGGCTTTCTTGATTTTGTTGAGCTTTTCGGTGATGTGAATGGGTAGCCGAATCGCTCGCGCTTTCTCCGCAATGGCGCGGGTAATCGCTTGGCGAATCCACCAGTAAGCATATGTCGAGAACCGATAGCCCTTGCTGGGATCGAATTTCTCAACACCGCGCTGCATCCCAATCGTTCCTTCTTGGATCAAGTCCAATAAGTCGATATTACGTTTGATA
>JANXVE010000138.1 GCA_025351825.1 Chamaesiphon sp. 341R_metabat_111
ACGGACAAAACTCCTGAAACAACGAAAAACCGTAGGTTGGGTTGAGCGATAGTGAAACCCAACAAACACTCAAACACCCTAGAAATGTTGGGTTTCGAGGCTCAACCCAACCTACCTTAAAAATATTTGTCCGTCAGTCAGGTTGACGACAGTCGCTCCATCAGAAAACTCAGGTTAGTTTACAAACATTATTTCTTCATCTGAGTTGAGAGTGAGCAGCCTGTCGCCGACACCATCCTTGCCATAGACTTGAACTCGATCGATCGAAATCAACTGATGACGATTGCTAGTAGTCACGAGATCCAGATTTTCCGGCGGAAGACTTAGATGGAGCAGACTATCGGTTTTGAGCGCGAATTGCATCGCGTGGGTGCCCATATTGCCAGTTTGGACGATGCGGATACTCGAAATGGGGATCCTTTTGGCGTAACCTTGATGGCTGATCAGCAGGATTTCATCGGTGTTATTAGCAGCGATACAGCCAACAATTCGCTCTCTCCCACCAACTTTTAGGGCTTGAATTCCTTGAGAAACTCTGCCCATCAGCGGGATTTGTTCGGAGGCGAGGGCGAGACGGAGGATGCGTGCGCCGGAAGTGGCGATGATGATTTCTCTTTGAGTGGTGAGAGGGGTAATGGTGTGGAGCTTGTCGTCTTCGCGGAGCTTGATAATGGTGGTACCTCGGTTGGTAAGTCCACTTAGCTCTTGCATGAGGATGCGTTTGATTTTGCCTTGGCTACTGAGGAGTAGAATCTCGCGGAGATCGTCGGGAGTTTCCGCAGGAGTCAGCAGGGTATAAATTATCGGCTCATCTGTGTCTTGCAATGCCGGAATGAGGCTGGCGAGAATTGTACCTGAGGTGTTGCCGACAGTGGGGGGGATATCCTTGATTTTGAGCGGAAAGGCTCTACCTTCAGTTGTGATTAAGGTTAGTTCTTCATCGGTGTTGGTTTGATATGTTTTGATGACAAAATCATTGGTGTTGGAATTGAGTTTTGCACCTGTTTTACTGAGTCTTCTAATATATCCTTGATGGGTGATTTCTAGAGTAGTTGGTTGAGTTGGTTCGGCTTCAACGATTGGAGGTGCCACAACTGGAATAATCCGCGTGCGATCGACCTTAACTTTAGTTACTACCTCTTCACCTGTGGCTGTTTTGACGACTTTTGCGGCGATCTTAGGTGGCTCTAATTTGGTGATTTTAGTCCGCCGATCGTCAGCAAATTTCCGTTTGAGCGATCGTAAGTCTTTTTTGAGCGATTTTAATAATTCACCCCGATCTTGAAGCAGGTTATTTAAAGTATTAATCTGGTTGGTTAGCTCTTGAAATTCTGTTTCTAAATTCTTGCGTTCCATCCCCGTCAAACGTCGCATTGGCATCGCCAAAATTGCGTCCGCCTGAATATCGCTCAAGTCTAGTTCTGTCTGGAAAATCGCTTTAGCAGTAGTTCCGTCTGGAGCGTTACGGAGGATATTAATTACCGCATCGAGATTGTCTAGGGCTGTGAGTAAGCCGGAGAGGGTATGCACCCGTTTTTGGGCTTGCTCTAGTTCGTTTCCGTACTGACGAGTGAGGGTGACTTCGCGGAATTTGAGAAATTCTTCGAGGAGCTGTCTGAGGCTGAGTTGGCGGGGTTGTCCTTCGACAATTGCCAGCATAATCGCCCCAAAGTTACTCTGGAGGGCTGTCTGGCGATAAAGCTGTTCGAGCACATTGGTAGGATCGGCATCACGCTTGATTTCGATGACGACGCGCATTCCTTCTCTGTCGCTTTCATCTCGTAAGTCGGCGATGCCCTCAATTTTGCCGCCATTGACGAGATCGGCGATCTTTTCAATCCAAGCGGCTTTATTTACCTGATAGGGAAGTTCGGTAACAATGAGCGAATCTCGACGTTTCTTGGATTTTGTCAGTTTAGCTCGATCGCCAGCGACTTCTACATGGGAAATACCGCGCACGGTAATGATTCCCTTGCCCGTGCGATAGGCATCATGAATCCCTTCAATCCCCATAATTTCGCCACCTGTGGGAAAATCAGGACCAGGAATTAATTCCCACAATTTAGCGTCGGGCAGATCTGGTTTATCGATCAATGCGATCGCACCGTCCAGAATTTCACCGATATGATGGGGCGGAATATTCGTCGCCATCCCTACGGCAATCCCACTACAGCCATTAATGAGCAGGATTGGCACCTGTGCGGGTAAAACTGTTGGCTCTTGTTGGGAGTTATCAAAGTTTCCAGCAAAATCGACTGTAGCAGTGCTAATTTCGCTCAGTAAAGCCTCATGAGCAATTGGAGCTAACCGCGTTTCGGTATACCGCATCGCCGCTGGCGGATCGTTGTCAACCGAGCCAAAATTGCCGTGTCCGCCTAAGAGGGGATAACGAGTTGAAAATTCCTGAACGAGTCTAACTAGGGCATCATAGACCGATTGGTCGCCGTGGGGGTGATATTTACCCAGCACATCTCCAACGACACGAGCGCATTTGCGATAGGGACGATCTGGTGTCAATCCCAGCTCATGCATCGCATAAATAATCCGCCGATGCACAGGCTTCAATCCATCCCGTACATCTGGCAACGCCCGCCCCACGATCACACTCATGGCGTATTCCAGGTAAGATGCCTGCATCTCCGAATGCAGGGAAATTGGAATGATTTTTTCCGTACCCAGCAGATCCAACTGTTTTACCATGAGTTCAAATGTCTATCCCGATCGCTTTAGTTAATCCTCAGTCTGCCACAAACTGTTCGCAATCGGGTTAGAGTGTGAAATAATAATACACAGTTACTAAGAAGATGGCTAGGGGAGTAGGGATGGGATGGGGAGGGGTGGGAAGAAGGAGAAGTGTGGGGGGAAAGATGCAAGCATCATCACTGGTCTCTTTCCCCCCACCCTCCCCACACTCCCCACCCTCCCCACACTAAAAATCTTCCCTACCCCTTACTCGGAGCCTTAGTAATAAAATCCCTAATTCTCGGCGTGAGAATCAATTTGCGGGTGTCGTTGAGCAGTTTCTCACCCCAGAGGTTTTCTTTGAGGTATTGGATATTGGCATAGCGGCTGTCGAGAACGATCGCTTTTTCGGCGGTGGTGAAGGCTTCTGCTTGTTTACCTTGGGTGAATAGGGCAACTGCAATGGCGAGAGTGGGTTCGGCGGCTTTGGGATCGATCGAAAGTGCTCGTTGCCAGTTTTGGATTGCACCATTTACATCGCCATTTTCATAGCTAACTAGGCCGATATTATTGATTGCTGGCCAGAATTTGGGATCTTTTTTAACCGCTTTTTGATATTGAGCGATCGCGTCTGGATACTTGTTAGATTTATAGTAAGCGTTACCTAGATCGAACAAGGCACTATTATTATCAGGCTTAATTTTTAGTCCAGCATTAATGGTTTCGATCGCTTGGGGATTATCACCTTTTTGAAAGTATGCCGAGCCTAGCATGAACAGTACTTCTGGATCTTGGGGTTTGATCGCCTTAGCTTGCTGAAGTGCGTCGATCCCTTTTTGGTACTTTTGAGTTTGGACATACAAGGTACCCAAAAAGAACCAAGCTTCATGATTTTGGGGTGCTAATTGAGTTGCCAATGCCACACGCGGAATCGCCTGTTCATATTGTTGAAATTGCACCAAACCTGCGGCTTGTCGGAGCAGGCTTTTGCTGGTTTCAGCAAGAGATTGAGGATCTTGTTTGGGGGTATATGGGAGTAGGGCTTGGCTATGAGTCACCGTGGGCACACTGACAAGTCCTAGACAAGCGGTAAGTAGTAATAAATAAATCCGTTTGGGCACAATAAATATGGGGTTTAGGTAGACAGGCGGAAATTGGCAGATTTTGACAGCAGCAAAGCTCTTAATCTAGGTTGACGATCGTAGTGTTTTCCGGTTCCATCATAGGACAGATACCAGCGCAATTTTTGACGTATTAGTTGCGTAGAGATCTAAGGGGGTATCCATGAAGCGACAAAACAGCGGCGTTTTTATTCGGCGGTTCCCCCCGAATAAGAAAACGACAAGACAGCGGCGTTTTTATTCGGCGGTTCCCCCCGAATAAGAAAACGACAAGACAGCGGCGTTTTTAT
>JANXVE010000165.1 GCA_025351825.1 Chamaesiphon sp. 341R_metabat_111
TGACAAGTGGGGCAGGACGTGTACCTCACTATAAAACGCCGTAGAGGGAAAGAAGGAGTACCTTGAAGGAAGGTCTTGATATCCTTAACGGGACTCAGATGCCTACAACATACCGCTTGCGGTTGGTGTAGGAGCGTCACAGGTTAGATATATTAAGTGCTGATTAAGATAAAAACCCGACTTTTCCAGAAAGTCGGGTTTTTAGCTAGCACTAGTCTTATTGACTCAATCGCGAATGATAGATTAATCTACTAATTATTCTGTTTTAGCATCACGGAGAGTGTTTATATCGATTTCGATCGAAGGTCCCATTGTCGCAGAGACGTACATACTGCGCCAGAAGCGACCCTTTGCACCAGATGGGCGATTCCGCTCGATGCTCTCTTGCAACGCCTTCAGGTTGACAAGGAGGTCTTCTGGAGCGAAGTTTGCCTTACCGAATAGGATATGGACGATCCCAGCTTTGTCGGCACGATACTCCAATTTACCAGCTTTGAACTCAGTAATTGCCGCACCTAAGTCAACTGCTACAGTACCAGCTTTGGGCGAAGGCATCAAACCGCGTGGGCCGAGGACTCGACCGAGTTTAGCGATCTGGGGCATCATATCAGGAGTCGCGATCAACAGATCGAAATCCATTTTACCAGCAGCGATTTCGGCGATTAGTTCTTCAGAGCCGTAGATATCGGCACCAGCAGCAGCAGCTTCAGCTACTTTCTCACCACGGGCGATTACGGCAACGCGGATCGTTTGTCCGGTACCTTTTGGTAAAGCTACAGTCGTCCGTAATTGTTGGTCGGTATACTTAGGATCGATACCTAGACGGACGTGAACTTCAGCAGATTCTGCAAACTTGGCAGTAGCTGTTTCATTGATCAGCTTCATTGCTTCGAGCGGATCGTAAGCACGCTGCTCGACTTTCTTGGCTAATTCTTGATAACGACGGGAATACTTTTTGGTCATGAGTTTTGGCGGGGTAATTGGCGAGGTTCAACCTCTCCCCCAGATATTGGTAATAGTGGATAAAAAACTAGTCAACGATCGCAACACCCATATTGCGGGCGGTACCAGCAACAATTTTCATCGCTGCGTCAATGTCATTAGCATTGAGATCGGGCAATTTGATTTGGGCGATTTCTTGCAGTTGCGCCGTGGTAATTTGACCGACTTTTTTCTTGTTTGGCTCGTTGGAACCAGCTTCGATTTTTGCGTACTTCTTGATCAGAATTGACGCAGGCGGTGTTTTGAGAACGAAGGTGAAACTGCGATCTTCAAAGATCGAAATTTCAACTGGAATTACCGTACCAGTTTGCTCGGCGGTTTTGGCATTATATTCTTTGCAGAATGCCATGATGTTTACACCATGTTGACCCAGTGCTGGGCCGACTGGAGGTGCGGGGTTAGCTTTACCAGCATTGAGTGCTAGCTTAACAATTGCGACTACTTTCTTTGCCATTTGATGTATTTATTAGCCCTGTCTTTGGACTTGATTAAATTCGAGTTCTACGGGGGTGTCTCTACCAAAAATAGAGAGCAAGGCTTTCAGTTTACTCCGTTCTGGACTCACTTCAACGACCTCACCTGCAAAGTCCTTAAATGGACCAGATATCACCATAATCTTATCGCCTTCGGTCAGATCTGTCTTCACTACTGGCTCTTGTTCGAGAACTTGCTTGAAGATCCGATCCGCTTCACCGCGAGAAAGGGGCAATGGTTTGACGTGTCCACGTCCGCGTCCGTAGCCGCGTTTCTGCTCTGAGCCAACGAAGTTGATCACGTTAGGGGTGTTTTTGACTACCTGCCACGCATCATCATCCATTGACATACTCACCAGCACATAGCCAGGGAAAACTTTTTCCTCAGCAGGTGTCTTGGATCCATCTTTCTTGAGTCTGATGGTGGGAGTTTGGGGAATCTCGATCTGGTAGATCCGTTCGCCCATCCCGAAGGAGTGAATCCGTTGTGACAGATCGATTTTGACTCGATTTTCACAGCCAGATGCGACTTGAACTGCGTACCAGCGGGCGGGTTCTTTGACCTTACTCCCACGAGTTTGCTCATCAAGATCGTCATCGATATCTTCATCTCTGATAAAACTCATACAAACACCTTGCTAGCAGCCCAACTAAACAGGTTATTCACCAAATAAATGGTGGTAGCAGATAACGTCACCATCGCGATCACCGCGAGGGATTCACTAATCAGTTGTTGACGACTCGGCCAAATTACTTTAGCGAGTTCGTCTTTGCTGTCTTGGATGAGTTGAACCGGATTGAGTCCAGATGTCGATTCGACGGCCCCTAGATCGTTTTTAGCTGGTTCGGGTTTTTTGACCATAATCTCTGGCTCCTCTTAGTTGACAAAAGGATATGAGGTTGACAGATTACTAGTCTACCTGAAATTTTTGTCCCGCGCGCAAGTAAATTCCGCCACCAAATTACGCTGTCAGTATTCGCGATCCGTTTGGTCAAATGAACCATATTCAGGCATGGATCGAGCAGATCCGGACAGTTTACAAATTAGATCTAGAAATTAATTGGATGTGTCGATCGGCAATTCTTATTACACCATCAGGGTTGTAGCATTTGTATGTACGTGAATCCACTTATGTACCGAAAAAACACTTAGCCAGATTTCCGTAGATTAACGCTGTTTGAGATTGGGGTGGGTAGATAAGAATGTAGCAGTGGAGAAAACAAATCCAGGAATTCACACCGAAGTTCATTTCTTTCACAACTCACTCTGCTTTCGACTTCCGTACCCTCCTGATGTGATTATGCCCACTCAAATGGCAAATTGCATCAATCCCACAGCATCTATCTCTAAATAAGGTTGTTTACATGATGGCTACTCAGGTTTCTGCTCATTCCGAATCGATGTCCTTACTGACTGCCTACTATCAACAGCCTACTGTCAGAGTCCGCAACCAATTAGTATTGTTAAATGCTGGTCTAGTCAGACAAATCGCTCATCGGATCGGTCGTCAATGTGCAGAACCCTATCAAGATTTAGAGCAGATTGGTTACTTAGGTTTGATTCGCGCGATCGAACGCTTCAATCCCCACCAAGGCTGTGCTTTTAGTTCTTTTGCCGTTCCATACATCCGAGGTGAAGTCCTGCACTTCCTGCGCGATAAGAGCAGCGTTTTGAAGATTCCTCGCCGCTGGCAAGAACTCCAAAAAGAGGGTGAAAAAGTCCGCCAACAATTGGCAGGCAAATTGGGCCGAAAAGTGACCGATGAAGAAATTGCTGATGTATTGAATGTCTCTGTAAACGAATGGCGCGAAACTCAAGCCGCAGAACACAATCGTCAAGCCCTCAGCCTCGATGCTACTGTCGGTCAAATGTTAGATTGTCCCGTAACTCTGGGTGATAGCTTACCCGATACTCGCGAACAACAGCGTCAATATGTCGAGGAAGAACGCCAGCAGTTAGAAGGAGCGATTTCTGAACTCGAAACCAAAACAAAACAAGCGATCGAATTTGTCTACATCAAAGGACTTCCCCGCAAGGAAGCTGCCAAAAGAATTGGGGTCAGTCCGATGACTGTAACTCGCCACCTTCAACGCGGTGTCAAGCAATTGTCCACACTTTTACATCCAGAAGAAGCTTTATTGTCTTAGCTTATTGGTTCGCCACTCACCCATCAAAATTGGCACAAATTTTCAGGAACCCTAAATTTAGAAGTGAGGATCGATCCTCACTTTTTTATTGCTATTCAAATAATAACTATTCTATCAATCATTTCCTTTTGGTAAAATCGAGAATCGATAAATCAGATATAAAATCACTCCGAAAGTAGAAAGAGTAATTAAAGAAGTAATTAGTTGAAAAACGCTTTTAACGATCGTCATGCTAAACAATGCACAAGCAACGATCGCCAGCAACTTACCACTGGCTGGAATCTCATTAAACCAAGTGAGAAACTTTTGATAGGTATTTTGAAGTGACTCGATGTTTATGTTTGGAAGGCTGGGAAAATTTACATTAATTTCCTTGAGCGGCTGGGGATTGGATGCGACAGTTTTCGCTCGATCGAACCCAACTTTCATATCTTGGAAGCGGCGTTGCCAGTCGGATGGTTGTTGTTCGGTCATAAGTCTTGGTAGATAATAGAGGTAGGGGTTGGACTTTAGGCTTTGGGCTTTAGGATTGGGATATTAGATCGACCGATCCCTAAAGCCTAATCTCTAAAGCCTAAAGCCCAATGAAGCTTAATCTTGAACTACTTCAACTGCGATGACATCGATCGTGTCAGGGGGAGTATCGCGGACAAATTGACCTCGATCGACTTTGAGCACTTCACCACAGTTGGTACATTGAATCTCGCTGCCATTTACACCTTGAATCGGATTGCTACAGACGGGACATTCCGCTTCGACGATACTGCGGCGAAGCCACCAGAAAAAGCCCAAAAATCCAATAATGGGGGTGATAATTGCCAAGCCAACCACAACGAGGGCTGATTTGACCACCCAGCCCAGTCCGAGACTACCTAACAACAGGCATACTGCCAGAATTGTCAGCCAGGATTGAAACCGAGGCAAATTGACCTGAAATAAATTAGGGTTGTTGTTCACTCAAGTTTAGCTCCATTGAACTGGAAGCTTAGTCTTTGTCTAATTGAGGATCGTTCTCTATCCTTTAGTTTACCCTGAATATCTGGTTACGGCGACTACTTGCGATCCTGAAGAAACTCTGTAGAAATTGCCAGTTCGACGCTTTGTCATTGGCGGATCCCTACATTCAGTTGTTAGATTGGAGAGAGTTATAAAAAAACTTATAGATTCTTATTAAATTGCAACGAGTTCTATCTACCGACATTTTTATGACTTCGATTCAAGATCGCAACAATGTTGTTACGGCTACTTTACCTAGACCTAATGTAGAACCACTACCGATCGATCTCCCCGATAGTGCGGCGCAGATTTGGCTCTACTCAGGGATATTTTGGATGTCGATTACGATGCTAATCGGTGTCGTCGAAGCAATTAAGCTCTTCTATCCTGAATTCTTACAAGGTGTGCCAGCATTAGCTTACGGTCGGCTCCGCCCTGTGCATATCAATATCGGGCTGTTTGGGTTCATGAGCATGGGCTATTTGGGTGCAACATTTTATATGGTGCCGCGTTTGACTCAGACACCGCTATTTTCCGAACGGTTGGGTTCGCTGACTGCCTGGTTCTGGAATTTCAACTTGCTCGGCGGCTGTATGGGCATCATGATGGGCTTTAGCAAGGGTAAGGAGTATACGGAGATTCCGTTTCCGTTTGATATGACGATCGGCTTGCTGGTAATTGCGATCGCTGGAAATCTATTCTCAACAATTACCTTACGTCAGGAGCGGCGGGTGTATGTATCGCTCTGGTACATCTTGCTGGCGATCATTCCGTTCCCGATTTACTACACTTTGGGCAATGCGTCCAAATTCAGTGGGATTGAAGATGCGATTATCAATTGGTTCTATAGTCACAATCTGTTCGGAATTTGGCTGACCACACTCGGTCTGGCTACCCTCTATTACATGGTGCCCAAACAGGTCAATAAGCCCCTGTATAGCCATATTGTCTCATTTGTGGGCTTCTGGACATTGGCGGCGTTTTATCCCTGGAATGGCGGACATCACGTGATCTGGGGGCCTGTACCGATGTGGGTGATGACTGCTTCGGTGACGGCTTCGATCGCAATGTTTATTCCCACCTGTGCGACGATGATCAATTTCGGTGGTACCGCTTGGGGTACGTGGGAAATTATGAAGCGGGATATTGGCTATCGATTTAGTCTACTCGCTTATGTTTGCTACGTTGGCGCATCTCTGTGGGGAACGGTTCTGGCCGTAATGTCGCTCAATGCCATGCTCCATTTTACCAATATGACGATCGCCCATGTCCACCTGGGATTTTTGGGATTTGGCGTACCTGGCTTGATTGCATTTACCTACTTTTATCTCGAACGTTCGCTCAAGTTAAAGTACTCACAAAATCTAGCCGAATGGCACTTCTGGCTGACGATGCTGGGAATTATTGGCTATGTGGTATCGATGGGCATTAGCGGTTGGATGGAAGGCACTGCGTGGGAAGCAGGTGGGTCGCCTCAGAGTACGATGCTCGATCGATACCCCTACCATGTTGCCCGTGCTGTCAGTGGCCTGATCGTCATGGCAGGGCAGTTTCTATTCGTCTGGAATGTCTATAAAACAGTGAACTATCCAATTAACTTACCAGCAACTTCCCCCGATGCTCTCGAACAATCAAGTGTTACATCATGAGATATATTAGTGTTTTTCCGATCGTTGTCATTCTCTCGATTCTATTTGGATCGGCCTTCACTGGGCTGGTAATTGCCCCTGGAGTTGCTTCCGATGTCGTGCGCTCTCCTAGTGTCGGTTTGGTTGCGTACTCGCCCACAGAAGCCAAAGGGCGCAAAATCTACGCCCGCGAGGGCTGTGTTTATTGCCACTCTCAGCAAGTCCGCAATGTCAAAGCTGATGAGAATTTAGTAGCTGCATTTGGAGTCTCCAAGGCGGGTGACTACTTCTACGATTTACCTCACTTCCTGGGGACTTCGCGCCAGGGGCCGGATCTGTCCAATGAAGGGCGAGTCTGGCGACGCGATATCGGTCAACCTGCGCGAGATTATCTGATCGGGCACTTTATCAATCCCCGTCAGTACAACCCCAATTCGATCATGCCTGCCTTTGACTATTTATCGACTCAAGAACTATCCGATCTGACCGATTATATTCAGTCATTGGGCGCGTGGAAAGATAACGTTAAAGAACCGCTCAAAGTAGCGACGGCGGGATTATGAATCAATTAATCAGTCTATATTTGGGTGTGACAGCAGCTCCAGAAAAGCACGCTCAGATGGGCAGTTGGTTTGGAGTCGGTGACGGCGTAGTAATTATGTGGTCGCTGGTGTGGGTGCTACTACCGATCGGTGTTTTGGCATTGGTATCATTAGCCTGGGCAACTAAAAACGGTCAGTTCAAAGATGCTCAAGAAATCGCCGAACGTCAGTTGAGAATTGAAGACTGAATGTTTGAGTTGATGCGTGGATATTTACCCCACCCTAGCCCTCCCCTTGTAAAGGGGAGGGGACAAGAGTCCCAGTTTTTAAAGGGAAATTCTTTCCGTATATGTAAGTTGAATATAGTCAACAATAACCTAGCTCCTCCCCTTAGAAAGGGGAGGTTGGGTGGGGTATGGATCTACGCATCATCTCAAAGACACTTGTGTATACACGGCAGCCCTTATAAAGGGGAGGGAGCCGGATAAGAAATATTATGTAGGGTGGGCAATGCCCACCAGCTAAGGTTTACGCACTCCATCTCTAGCAAATCTTGGCAATCAGCTACTTACCCGAACATTACCTAAAAGTTATCCAATGAAAATTTTAGTTGCAGCGGATATTTCGCCTACGGCTGTGCGGATTTGTGAATTTCTTCAGAACTATCTCAAGCCACTAGCAGCAGATCTACCTGAAGTGACGATCCTGCATGTCTACGAGCCAGAATTAGACTATTCCGAAGCAGCTCCAACCCAAAATTGGCAAGCTACCCCAACCAGCGAACATGAGTTGCGTCACATTTTTCAGCCGCTAGATTCTACTTGTAAATTGAACTATGTGGTGGTCGATCGAGGATTGGGTGATACCATTCTTGAGTATGCTGCCAAAGTCGATTTAGTCGTGATGGGGCGGCGACGACGGGGGCAGATGGTGGAGATGATGACGGGTAGCCTCAGCCAGTTTGTGCTGCATCGGGCTTCCTGTCCGGTAACGATCGTGCCAGAACCGACGACTCGTCAGTTAGCCTACAAAATGCTCCAAATCGAATCGTTGCCACCAACGCGGATGTCGCCGGAAGCTCTGGCTCGGCTGAAAGTGCTGATCGGAGTCGCTCAATCCGATGGTGAGATCGCGGCACAGGAGCGACTATGGTTGGAATCGAATGTGCCCCAACAGAATTTTCCCGCTGGGATCGTCTGGGACACACTACTATCGGAACCTGTGGATCTAGCTCGGGAATTAGTCAAGATTACCGATCCTGCCCAGCAAGAATTGACCTACTATGCGGCTTATTTACTGGCAAATACTGGGACTGAATATCATCCCGCCGAACGACAGACAATCGACCTGATTGCTGCTACATTTAACCTAACCGCCGAGAAAGTCGCCCAATTGTCTGGGCTGGTGAATTCATCCCAGGAGCGGTTACAGCAAAGTGACGGCGAATTAATTGCCGATCCCGCTCAAAGATCTGCAATTATTGAAGCGAAAATTCTGCGCTACGCGACAGCCGCAGCCGTGCTGGGAGCGGATCCATCCCCATTACTGAGTTCCTATACCCAATCGGCAGCATTGGGGCTACAGATGAATCTGATTGCTGAAATTGCCGATGTTTGGGGGACAACTGAGTTTGCCGTCAAGCCATTTTTTGAGGAAATGGTGGGGAGTTTGGGCTTGGTGAGTGCGTGGCTGATGGCACTGGATCTGACTAAACTAGTGCCGAAAGTTGGAGCTAGTTTGGGCGCAGCCGATGCATTTACCGCGACTTGGGCGATGGGACAAACTACTGTTGTTTACTTTGAGGCAGCAGCCTCGCAGCCCGAAGTGACTCTAGACGCGATCGCACTCCGTCAATTGTTCAAACAAAATCGCAAAGTTGCTGAGGCTATTTACGATCGCAATGAGCTAACAATTGAAGCCCAAAAACAAGAATATGCCACCCAAATCAAGGGGCTGACTGAAGCTGTGAAAGCCGGAAAAATTCCGACTGAAAGCTATCAAAAACGCTTGCAGCAACTGCTGTTGACGGTCGATCGGCCCGAACTTATTTTGTTTTAGAAGTCAGGATTCAATCAGATCCGAATTTATCTCCATCCCCGCTCAAAATCGCGTAGAAACTAACTTAATGAAATAGCCCCGAATTCTACTAGAATTCGGGGCTATCTTTTATTTACTAACCTGTTTGGTGCTTGAGATATTTAGGCATTTCTAGTAACCAAGCCCCAGATGAAGATTGCTACCATCGAGCCTAATACGGCACATACCAATGAAGGGATTAAAGTTGCACCAGTCATAGCTCCCAGTGCAAACTTCCCTGTCGCTAGTAGTGTGTATAGAGTACCGCCAACAAACGCACCAATCAGACCTAAGATCATCGTCGCAATCAATCCACCACCCTGAGCACCAGGATAGATTGCTTTAGCGATCGCTCCAGCGACTAGACCGAGCACTGCCCATCCAATAATACCGCCCATAGTTTTAGTTCTCCAATGTTGATGTTTATTAAATCGATAATTCGATCTTACCAACTTTAATCGGGTCTTAGCACTAGATTAAAGATCGGTTTTCACTAGTTTAGTCGATCGGCTTAGACGCTCTCGATCGGTTAATTAATTCTTAACTTTTTACACCGAATCCAGTCTTTTTCGGCTGAGACTTAGGCTTGGCTTTCTCTTTACTTACTGTTAGAACTGCTGACTGAAGCAATTTGTGGAGATGGATTGGTACACTGGCTGAGTCGGGGAGATCTGGCTGTAGGTACTTATTGAATTTGGTGAGGATTTTTTCTAGGAAGAGGGGGGAGGGAAGTGTGGGGAGTGTGGGGGGTAAATCGAATAGATCGATCGTTTGGCGAATTGCGGTTTCTAACTGTTGGGGAAACTCGGTTGCTAACCGTCGCCAAACGAAGGCGTTCATCAGTGGATCTGCCAGACACTTATAGATAAATTTGAGATCTGCGGGGAAATACTGAGCAGCTTCATTCGCTAGCAAGGTTTTGAGGCGGGGATAATCGACTAAAAACATTTGTCCCCAATGCGGATCGCTGAGGGCGGTGACGGCAGTTGCCGATCTGAGCTGGGGTGGGAGTTCAACCTTGGGTGAAACCATCTTGCCAATGGCGGTTGTCTGCTCTGGCGCGGCACTAGATTCGGTCAATCCGAGGGTTGTAGTCAAAGCGGCTAAATCCTCAGCTTCTAGCCCAGCATCGGTGGCTAGTTCGGTGAGTGATTTCGACTTGTCAACTCCGGCTGCGTCTAATTGCTGAGTTACCATCCAAGTCTGAAATTCACCAATTCGCAGCTCCAGTTCTTTACCAGTCAGCGTGATTTCATCGGTACCAAAAAACTCGACAAATCGATCGTGATAAACAACGACGGATGCCCATGAAAGTGCCAGTTGTTCGGGCGCATCGCTGTAGAGATAGTGGGGATAATTTTGGCGAAAAGCACCGACGGCAACGGCTAATTTTGGATTACCCAATTTTCCCAAGGCAATCCAGGGAGCTAAAATTGCCCACTTTTTATCGATTACGCGACTGATTTGGGCGATGATAATATCGCCAATTTTGAGCCTGTCCATTGCCGTCTGAGCTGGCAGATCGGTAAACTGAATCCGATAATGCTTGGCAGTCAGCCAGTTCATTACTTCTAAACCATCGGGAAATATTTGCTCGATCGATAGTAACCCGACAAAGCTCTTGCGCCAACCCAGGATAAGCTGACGATCGGCATTCGTTAGATCCATCTGGCTAGCCAAGAATAAGTCCAGTGGTGCTTTACCATCAATTTCACCCTCGATCGCAAATCGATGGACTAATAATTTACGTTGTCCCGCATCTAACTGGGGGTTGCGGATTAATTGCTTGGCAGTATAGCGTTCGAGAGCAGTCGCCACCGTCCCTTCAGCCGCTTGAATAAACTCAATAATTGCTGTCCACAGTACGCCAGCACGAGTAAAGGTGGGATCGAACATGGGGATGGGGGGACTTGGAGACTGGGGGACTTGGAGATAAATTCTTTGGATATTAAGAAACCCGACTTCTCCAAGAAGTCGGGTTTCTTACGGAGATTAATTACTCTTCAGGAGTAGTTTTCGGGCGAATTTGCTCTAGTTCGTGACAGTCATCAGATACTAGTGGCTCACTATTGCCGCGATGAACTGAGGCTAATTTCTGACTGATAGAGGCGATACTTTCGAGCCGCACCATTTCTTCCCAAGCGGAGACTTCATCATCTTCATCAGTCTCATAGCGGATCGTGACCAAATCACCCTCGATGTCAGTAATTCGCGCACGTTCGATCCAGCGTTGTTGGTCTCTGAGGAAAATACATACTTCCCGACCATCTTCACACATTTGATAAAGCTTACGGTGTAACATGGCGAACTCTCCTAAACAAATAAATCTGGCGGTGGAACTGGGAATCTAGTAGTGCTGTAGACAGTAACTAGGTTATCTTTCCCAAAATTAACTAGAAGGGATCGGTTTAGTTGAGGAATTTCATGTAAGCAGCCAATATTTGAATTACTCGATCGATATTTACGCAACGGCGATCGTGTAGCCTATATAACTATAATACCCGTTTGCTCGTCTCTTTGCTTAATAAGTTGCGACCTATTAACCTAAATTGCCTTAATTCCCAACACCTAAAGCCTAATCCCTAAAGCCTAAACTTATGTTTACCATCACCAAACAACCTCAAACCGAACCTGTGTATATCCTCAACGACACAGACACCAAGAGTTCTTTAACTATTTATCCCGATCGCGGCGGCATTGCAACGAGCTGGAAAGTCAACGATCGAGAGTTGATGTACCTGGATGTCGATCGATTTAATGAAGATCCAAGTCTCAGTGTACGCGGTGGTTTCCCGATTCTATTTCCGATTTGTGGGAACTTGCCTGACAATGCTTATGCTGTTGACGGTAAATCGTACTCACTCAAGCAGCATGGTTTTGGGCGCGAATTACCTTGGACGGTTAGCCACCAATCCACCACCACTGATGCTAGTCTAACCATCACACTGACTAGTAACGAAGCTACCCGTGCCGTCTACCCGTTTGATTTTAGCGTCAGCTTTACCTATCGCCTCGCTGGTGGTCAATTAACGATCGATCAAACATACACCAACAAATCTACCACCCCCATGCCGTTTAGTAGTGGATTGCATCCCTACTTCCTCGCCCCAGCCAAAGATAGCCTGACGTTTGAGATTCCCTCAGCCAGCTATACCGAGAAAAACACAGGCGTAACTCATGCCTTTGCAGGGAAATTTGACTTTAGCCAAGCCGAAATCGATGCTGCCTTTACCACCGTCACTGGTACCGTCGCCACCGTTAAAGATGCCAGCCAAAATCTTACGCTCACCATGACATCGAGCGAAAATTATCGGACGATCGTGTTTTGGACTGTGGCAGACAAAAATTTCTACTGTCTCGAACCTTGGACAGGTCCCCGCAATAGCTTGAACACAGGTACAGATCTACTCCATGTCGCCCCAGGTGAAACTCTCAGCACCACTGTTACCTTTGCTGCCAAGTTTAATTAAAATCGGCTTGCAGAATTTCAAACCTCCGTGCTATATTATTAAAGGCGCGATATTTTCGCGTCAAAAAGGGACGCTAGCTCAGTGGTAGAGCATTCGGCTTTTAACCGACTGGTCCCGGGTTCGACCCCCGGGCGTCCCATCAATATTAATAGAGGGAGTAGTTCAAAACTGCTCCCTTTGTTGTTTCAAAATTTAATTTAGGGTAAATAGATCGGTACCTACAAATATTTGGTAAAGTATCCTTAGTTAATAATCGCAAATTGTAGATCTATCTGGTTCTACATCTAAAGATTTAAATATAGGAGAAAATTCTAATGGCATTAGTCCCAATGAGACTCTTGTTGGATCACGCGGCTGAAAACGGCTACGGTATTCCAGCATACAACGTCAACAACATGGAGCAGATCCAAGCAATCATGCAGGCTGCCCAAGAAACTGACAGCCCAGTCATCCTTCAAGCGTCTCGCGGTGCGCGGACTTATGCTGGTGAAGCATTCCTGCGCCACTTGATTTTGGCAGCAGTCGAAACATATCCAAACATTCCCATATCCATGCACCAAGATCATGGCAACAGCGCGGCAACCTGCTACTCAGCAATGAAGCAAGGTTTTACCAGCGTCATGATGGATGGCTCACTCGAAGCTGATGCCAAAACTCCAGCTAGCTTTGAGTACAACGTCGATGTCACCCGTCGCGTCGTCGAAGTTGCTCACGCAATCGGAGTCAGCGTCGAAGGCGAACTCGGTTGCCTCGGCTCCCTCGAAACAGGCATGGGCGAAGCTGAAGACGGACACGGCTTTGAAGGTGCTCTGTCCCACGATCAACTCCTGACTGACCCCGATGAAGCAGTACAATTCGTAGAAGAAACTGGTGTAGATGCACTAGCAGTGGCGATCGGTACCAGCCACGGAGCCTACAAGTTTACCCGCAAACCAACTGGTGAAATCTTGGCTATCAGCCGGATTGAAGAAATTCATAACCGCCTCCCCAACACCCACTTAGTCATGCACGGTTCTTCTTCCGTACCAGAAGACTTACTCGCAATCATCAACAAGTTCGGTGGTAAAATCCCTGAAACTTACGGTGTACCTTTAGAAGAAATTCAAAAAGGGATCAAATGCGGCGTGCGGAAAGTCAACATCGACACCGACAACCGCCTCGCGATCACCGCAGCAGTCCGCGAAGCCCTATTCAGCAAGCCTGAAGAATTCGATCCGCGCCACTTCCTGAAACCATCGATCAAGTACATGCAAAAAGTATGTGCAGAACGCTACACAGCTTTCTGGGCTGCTGGGAATGCTAGCAAAATCAAAACTGCATCATTGGATGAGTTTGCTGTTAAGTACTCCAAAGGTGTATACCCAGCTCCTAAAATCATTGTTAGCGTCGGCTAGTAACTAGATTAGGTGAGAAAAGCCCTGTTTTCAAATTGATTGAAGACAGGGCTTTTGTTATGCTGGGATTCTGTATAACAATAAATATAAATCGCTGAAATTTAAGCTAGTGGGCAGCCCACCCTAAGCGATAGCTATGCTCACATCTTACGCCAGTATAGAAATATTAGTACTAAGCATAGATCTAGGGTACCCACGAGGGGCACCCCTACAGGTAACTTGTAGGGGTGCCCTTAATGGGTACCCTAGATCTACGCTTGGTAATAGTGAGGCGTGTTGGGTTTCATTCTTCAACCCAACCTACAGATCTGAGGTTATAGGTAGCAACTTAGGTTATCTAAGAATTTAGCTA
Organism: Chamaesiphon sp. 341R_metabat_111; assembly: GCA_025351825.1. Taxonomy (GTDB): domain Bacteria; phylum Cyanobacteriota; class Cyanobacteriia; order Cyanobacteriales; family Chamaesiphonaceae; genus Chamaesiphon. The sequence continues at coordinate 14,082 of JANXVE010000165.1, forward strand.
TCAACTATCAACTATCAACTATCAACTATTGAAATGTATATTGCTCTAAATTGGTTAAAAGAACTAGTAGACTGTCAGCTAGAGCCGGAAGAGTTGGCAAAAACCCTGACACTGGCTGGCTTTGAGGTTGAATCGATCGAGGATCGCAGTACTTGGGCAGATGGAGTTGTCGTCGGGCGAGTATTAACACGGATTCAACATCCCAATGCTGATAAATTGAGCGTCTGTACTGTCGATGTTGGCGGCGAGGAGCCACTACAAATCGTCTGTGGTGCTGCTAATGTCCGAGCGGGAATTCATGTGGCTGTAGCGACAGTCGGCACCTATCTGCCTAAAATCGATCTCAAAATTAAGCCCGCTAAACTGCGCGGTGAAAAATCTGAAGGGATGATTTGTTCGCTCTCAGAAGTGGGACTGAGTAAAGATTCACCAGGAATTCACATCTTTGGAGAAGCCGAAGATCTCAATACGCCAGAGATCGGCACGGATGTTCGATCGCTATTAGGATTAGATGATGTGATCCTCGATCTATCTTCTACTGCTAACCGTGCTGATGCTCTGAGCATGGTGGGAATTGCGCGAGAAGTCGCCGCGCTAACTGGGGGAGTATTAAAATTACCTACCGTCGATCGATCCGCGATTACAACCCAACCGCAATTGAGCGTTAAAGTCAGCGAACCCGCCGCCTGTGCGATTTATGCAGCGACACTGATTCAAGGTGTCAAAATTGCCCCATCTCCCGAATGGCTCCAGCGTCGGCTTCAAGCAGCCGGAATTCGCCCAATTAATAACGTGGTGGATGTGACTAATTACGTCTTATTGGAGTGGGGACAACCGTTGCACGCTTTTGACGCGGATAAATTGCAAGCAGTAGGTGGAAGTGAAGTTGTTCAAATGGGCGTGCGCTATGCCGAGAAGCAGGGTGAAACGCTAAAGACTCTAGACGGGCAAGAGCGGCAGTTGCAGGCTTTAAATCTCCTAATCACCGTTAACAATACCCCTGTCGCTCTCGCAGGTGTCATGGGTGGCGAAAATACCGAGGTATCTGAAGGTACTCAAAACATCGTCCTAGAGTCGGCAATATTTGATTCAGTTGCGGTGCGAAAATCAGCGCGAAGCCAGGGCGGAATCCGATCGGAAGCATCGACTCGCTACGAGCGGGGTGTCAATTTAGCAGAGCTAGAAACAGCAGCACATCGCGCGATCGAACTAATTATCCAACTCGCGGGTGGTACGGTTGTCTGTCAGGATCTTAACGATCATCGCCCAGATCTGACCCTCCAACCTCGATCGATTAATCTCCGATTGGAACGATTGAATCACATCTTAGGACCGATCGATGATGATGGTGAGCCTGGGGATATTACGCCTGAAGATGTCGAGCGGACATTGACAGCCTTGGGATGTCAACTAGCCGTTACCGCAGGTGATGCCGAAGAAACTGTGTGGGCGGTAATTGTCCCACCCTACCGTTATCGCGATCTGGAACGGGAAATTGACCTGATCGAAGAAGTAGCCAGACTGTACGGTTACGACCGATTTATGGATACACTTCCCTCAGAATCAGCAGCAGGCTTCCTCTCCCTAGATGAGGAATTATTACGTCAAATTCGAGCCGCTTTTCGAGCAGTTGGCTTGAACGAAGTCGTCCAATATTCCTACGCAATTGAGAAGCTAAATGATGGCTCTCAAGTAGAAATCATCAACCCAATGTTCACCGAATATTCGACCTTGAGATCGGAATTAATCTCTGGTTTAATTCAAAGTTTCCAGACCAATCTGGCTCAAGGAAATGGCCCACTCCAGGGTTTTGAAATCAGTAAAGTTTTTGGACGAAATGAGATTGGATTAACTGAAACCGATGTCCTCGCGGGCATCCTCGGTGGCGATCCTGGCGTGGGGCGGTGGACGACTGGCGGCAAGCCCCAACCCCTGACTTGGTATGAAGCCAAAGGAATGCTCGAAAGCGTCTGCCACAGCCTCAAACTACCTGTAGAGTATCAGGCAGATCGATCGAATCCCCAGCTCCATCCAGGGCGCACAGCCTCATTGTGGCTCCAGGGTCAAAAACTCGGCCACTTCGGACAACTCCATCCCCAACTTCGCCAGGAAAAAGACCTCCCCGCAGCAGTATATGTCTTCCAACTCAACCTCGACCCGATCCTCAATTACCTTGCGGATGAAGAACGGCTAGTGCCAGTGTACAAGAGCTATTCTAGCTATCCACCATCCGATCGAGATATTGCCTTCTTTGCACCGATAGATCTATCCCTCGCCGATATTCAAAAATCAATTACCAAGGCTGGTGGTGAGCTGTTAGAAGAAGTATCAGTCTTCGATGAATATCGCGGTACCAATGTCCCCGCAGGACAGCGGAGTTTGGCGATTCGGTTGATTTATCGCGCACTCGATCGAACCTTAACCGATACTGATGTTGAACCATTGCAACAGAAAGTCAGAGATGTTTTAGTCGATAAGTTTCGGGTAACTTTGCGAAGCTAAATTAGCTACAGTGTGCAGGCAATTAAATAGGGTAGGGGTAATTCATGAATTACCCCTACCCTATTTAATTGCCCTGCACCGTAATAAAGTTTTACCAGGCTACCTGTAAAACCACTGTTCCAACTACTACACTAGAAGATACCGCGTTGGAGAGCAGCATATCGAGACCATCTACGGCAACTTACAGGGATTAAAATCCAACCAGATTAAGCAACTGCGAAAGTTGTATAATCAGAGATTACCAGGCGATCGATTGACTACGCCAGAGTTTGCCCAACAGCTAGCCGCGATTAGTGCTCAAGTTGGCGATCCGATCACTGTATATATTAATCGGCGGGGGCAAGTGATCCGGCTGGGAGTCGGAACACCGCACCAAACTCAGATCCCCGCATTAGAACTTCCCCGTTATGGAGCCGAGCGGTTGAGCGGTATTCGGTGTATTTCCACTCAACTCAAACCCGATCTTCCCAGCGACAGCGCGCTCACATCAATGGCGTTGCAACGACTAGACGCGCTAGTAATTCTCAATATCACGGGCAGCGGCTTTACCAAACGTGGCGGTGGCGCGACTGGATACATTCAAGATACCTACCTCGCGCACTTAGTACCGCACCCAGAGACTAATTGGACGATTTCGCCGCCGCTGAGTTTGGACGATCTGAGTGACCAAGATTTTCTCGATCTTGTCGATGCGATCGAAAGTGAGTATGCGCGAGATGTTGCCAATCAGCATATCGCCAATGATACCGATCGAGTAATCTTAGTGGGAGTCAAAACCGATGCTGTGACTACCCAGCGATTTACCGACGGCTTGGCAGAAATCATCAAGCTGGTAGAAACTGCGGGGGGCGAAGTCCTCGAAACAATTCAGCAAAAGCGATCGAAACTACACCCCCAAACCGTTGTCGGTGAAGGAAAGATCCAAGAGATTGCCCTCGCCGCTCAAAAAATCGGCGCAAACCTGATCGTATTTGACTGCAATCTCTCCCCCAGCCAAGGTCGCAACCTGGAAACGCAAATTGGGATTCGGGTAGTAGACAGAACTGAAGTGATCCTAGATATCTTTGCCCAACGCGCTCAATCAGGCGCGGGGAAATTGCAAGTGGAGCTAGCTCAGTTGCAATATATGATGCCACGGCTGACAGGGCGTGGTCTAGCAATGTCTCGCCAAGGCGGTGGCATCGGCACCAGAGGGCCTGGAGAAACCAAGCTCGAAACCGAACGCCGTACCATTCAAAAGCGGATATCGCGGCTCCAGCAGGACGTAGACCAGCTCCAAGCCCATCGTTCCCGCTTGCGACTCCAACGTCAGCACCACGATGTCCCCTCCGTCGCCCTCGTCGGCTATACCAACGCTGGCAAATCCACCCTGCTAAATATCCTCACCAACGCCGAAGTCTACATCGCCGACCAACTATTCGCCACCCTCGATCCGACTACCCGCCGCTTTCAGGTACCAGCCAGCAACGAAGGCGACTTGCGCCAAATCCTCCTTACCGATACCGTCGGCTTCATCCACCAGCTTCCACCACCCCTGATGGACGCATTCCGTGCCACCCTAGAGGAAGTCACCGAAGCCGATGCCCTCGTTCACCTGATCGATCTATCCCATCCGGCATGGCATAGCCACATCCGCTCAGTTATGGGTATTCTGAGTGAGATGCCAATCGCCCCAGGGCCATCCCTGATCGTGTTTAATAAGATCGATCGAGTAGATGAAGAAAGACTCGCTGAAGCTGCCGAAGAATTTCCTAACGCTGTTTTTATCGCCGCAGCAGAACATCTCAACTTAGAGACACTCCGCCAGCGGATCGGACAGCTTATCGCTTACACAGTGCCAGCTTGAGGTCAACTACAGCAATCTAAACTGCTCATGAAAAGACAAATCATACACCTTGAATCATGACTTTTTAGTTACCTTTTGACCTTTAGACTGATGAGTAAAAACGTTAAAATATGCTTACGTGTACTTGAGAGGACTCTAATTTAATGTAGTTTCCGAACAATATACAGGGTGGTTTGGTTTAGAGTGCGGGGTCGATCTGCATGACGATTTTACAATCGACTCCTCTACTTTTTCTTTCCAACTCAGTATCCCTGATAGTTACGGCAGACAATTTACGTCTAATCGACGGTTGAAACACAGCTTTTAAATTAATCAAATGATACTTACTTTTCACCTAGACTGGATTTAGGTGAAAACACTTGCATTTTAATAATATATTTGTTACAATTCTTAATAAGAGATAACAAAAAACTTTAAAATCCAGCACTAACAGCCGATCCGTGAGAGACAACGAGGTCGCATCAGTTTTTGTCAGAGTCTAAGGAACGAGTTTTCTCCTCCCAACATAGCCATTTTGCCAGCCGACACGATACGTCTGCTGGCATTTTTATTAGTATTTAAAAACCGATCCTAGATTAATAACTCCGATAATTGCTTGAGATTGCAATCGATATTATTGAACACCGGAATATCTGTAAACTCCGCTAATTCCCGCAGAAACAACGGCGAACTCGAACAGACACCTGAAATTGCATCGGGAACTAGCCCAAATTCGTTCTTGAGGACATTCAATCCACCAATTGCCCCGAAAGTATCATGAGCCGCAAATATCAGCTTGTGAATCCGAGAGCGCACATCTGGAGATCGTAATAATAATGCCGTCTCTCGTTGTAAAATACCATCAGCCAATTCCACACACCAATAATTTTTAGGATTATTGGCATATTTCAGATCGAGATCGTTAAATATTTTGACTACTTCCTTCTCTTCCAATAAATAAGTAGATGGAAATCCAAAATGCGTGAAATCATTAACGATCGAAGCCCCAGCATCTTGCATGTGGAGAATATCCTTTAGACTCGCCGTACCCGTCACCTTAGAAGCCCTGACATCATACCCCATATTCGTAAGTGCCCAACAACAAGCCGTTGCACTAGTACTCTTCCCAGAGTTCATACTAGTGCCAATAAATAAAATTAGTCTCGATCTATCTTCTTTCTTTTCTGTTTTCTTGGGCTTAATCAGCGGATAGCTACGAGTATTTAGAACTTCTCCATTGGCATCACAGACATACCCCAAAATCTGGATCTGAGTGGGTTCTTTAACTGATGAGTTTTTAACATGCACATTGCCAATAATACCCGATCGAGCCAAGAGATCGACTTTATTTATCATCGTTGTGGGAATTACGCCTTCATAGAAATCAGGTGCATAACGATTTCCAAATACAAATATTGCCGTCGATCCTTCATTCAACCGATGAATTCTACCCGACTTATTTTCTAGTTCGACATGTTGACCGAGACGAATAACCTTACCATAGACAACATCACCGTTCTCCGGCTGTTTATCTAGAAAAGTATAGTGCTTGATTTGCTTTCTACTAATCGTAAATGCAGCACTAGGGAGAATATACCAGTCAGGAATCTTGTGCATCTGATTCGTCAAGAACTATCTACACCATCTTCTCGCAACTCGATCGACGCTCGCTGTGCTGTTTTATGCAATCTGTAATAACTTTCATAAAGCACCGCCATTAAAAAACATCAATCACGATCGATCTAAATCTTGTGCTGCTAATATACGCGGTACGATAATCAAAAAATAAGTCCACCACACCACAATTAGGATCGCAACTGGCGCAGTTAACCAGAGAGTTTGAAACAATAACCAACTACCTGCAATGATTGTTATCCCAGTCAAAATAATTGTCCAAGGCTGACACCACCAAGGTTTAGATTCCCAAAGATTTGTATTGCTCATAATTGCTAGATTATACGTCTACTTTATATCCCAAAGTCAATTCATCACCACACAAACCCCGAATTCCCCAGTTGTGTTTTGGAGTTTCATAGATCGTGATTTCGACATCTTGAGGTTTAATCCCCACTTCTCGCTCAATATTCGCAAACAGTAACCGAATTAATGATTTCTTTGCCTCGATCGATCGACCCTCAAACATTGATATTTCAATGATAGTATAATTTTCACTGCGATCGGCAGGATAGATAAATTCCGACTTTTCCAATCCAATCAGCCGATGAAATTTCTTCTCGGGTGAATACACTAATGCCTCGACAATCGCAGTGTGAATAGCAGCCGACAACAAATCTGCATGTGCCATCAGTGGCGTTTTTAAACCGTATATTTTTACTTGTACCATCTACTCTTGTGAAAATCAATTATTCATTAAACTGAAATTAAATAATGTTTCGATCGTTACTAGTCCGCCTTCGATCGTATCTACTTGTAATCGATATCCTCTAAGTAAAGTCATCCCTACTAATGGTTCTGTTTCTGCGGCATCAATCTCGATTTCTCGTAATTGTCCATTCCAGATAATCTCTGCATTGTAGACATCAAATACCGTCTCGCTACCATCACCTAAAGTAGCTCGGTCACGATAACTCCACTGTAGTCCGAGTTCTAGAATAATATCACTGGGAAGACTCAAGAAGCCTGTGAATCCTGTATCGATTACAGCTTCAATAGATTTGAAGCTACCACTATGTTTCACGACGACAGAAATAATTGCTTCGTAGTTTTCATTGACATATCCCTGCATCATAAAGCGTCTTTTAAGCTCCGCGCTCCAAATCGACGCACAGCACGGTAGCCAATCCGCACCACCCAAGGCTGTGCATCTGGCAATCGCTCGTAGAGTTGTCGAGTTGCCATCATTGTATCGTCAGCTAGTTCAAATTCTCCGGTTTCAATATCGATCGCGACGATCCTACCACGATCGATCTCTTCGTCGATTTGTTGGCGTACCTGCGATTGATAAATTTCATCACCACGTCGAGCAAATTCCTCTTTGCTGTAGCGGGGTTGTCGAACTGTCGTCATAGGTTTTATCTCTTCAGCGACTGCATACAATCATTTTAGCTTGAAGTTCGATCGTCTTGCGCCAGAGGCTACACTAACGATCGAGACACACCATAAAGATTGTAAAATTACAAGTGTATCGAGTACGATATCTAAATAATATTTTTCAAGCTACTATGGCAAGGCTATCTCCAGAGATTAGGACAACTTTGAGTCAACAGAAAGAGCAACTGTTAGATATTATAGATCGCTCTAAATCTTTAGAATTTTTGCTGCTGGAGAGTATTGGTGAAAATATAGAAACGATCTCAACGTTAGAACAACTAACGGAGATAACCGAACAAGCTAGAACTAGATTATCTCAACTATCGACGCTGCACTTGCGAATTGCCGAAGTTCAACCCACTGTCTCTGTCGATCTGCTAAAATTGACGAATGAGGCGATAGCAAATATTCAAAACCGCATCCCAGCTTTAGAGCGGAGTCTAGAAGAGATTAAACTCGATTGGAGATTAAAATGAGTTCTATGCACACTTCACCAGAACCAGAAAAGATTAAGCAAACTTTAGCTAGAGCGCATCGAAATTGTCAGGAAATGGAGCTGGCAGGTATTCAACTGGAAGAAGTTATTGCTAAACTCGATCGAGAAATATTGACTCAACGCAAACAACGGCTGGGTAAAGTATTAGAGCAGGGACAAAATTAGCACGATAAAATCACTCAACCCATTCAGCCTAAAGATGATTCTATCCCAAGGGATAAACTAACAAATCGAGTATTACCACAAAGATAATAAGATCGCGATCGAGTATTAGATCGATCGCACATTCATCATTATTTTCCATAAAAATGAAATGTCGATCGAGTAATAATATTCAAGTAAGTCACCCTATTTATAACTCTTTCCAAATACTTCGCCAAGCATCTATTTGGGTTGGATTAAATTTCTCAAATATTGGCTCAACCTTATCTAAATCTTGCTCGATTTTCTTTTCTCCTGATTCTGGATCTATCACGACATAATATGCTCCTTCTTGATAACATTGTGCGATGGCTACAATCAAACTAGTCAAACACTCTGCATACACCACTGGTTCTCGATCTGGTAATTTACAATAAATTTTAGAGAATGTTTCTCTAGTATCAGGACAGATGGCATAATATATTTCATCTCGCTCTCCGCTGAAAAGTTTCAGCGCAGGATCAGGACTCAATCCAAATATGAGATTTTGACTAAATTCGGTGAAAGGATGAAAACATAGACCTGGGGCTAATGGATGATTGCCTTCATAAATTATGTTGTCAAACACATCTAATTCTTCTGACAAGTACAACGAATTTGCTGTCATGTTGGATTTGAGATTAGAATCACTTTGTCTCCAGTCAAAATCCATATTGCCATTATGATACTCGTGATAATGAAAAAGTATCCATTCAAAGATAATTTCACCATAGGCATATCCCATAATGTGTGACCATCCAGGATGTCCATTTTCTTTCCAATGGCCATCTATATTAGTTCTCCAATAAACATCTATATTGTTTGGTAATTGGTTGCAAAATGATTTGTAACCAATACCTAACCTTAAAGTCGTTCCTAATTCTTCATGGTGATGCCAGTATCTACTCGTTGGGCTTTGTTGTTCGCTTAATATCCATTGAGCTTGCCAATTATCTGAATGAAATTTTCCATATTTTGATAAAATTTCCAGCCCATGATAGCAATAAACTTCATGACCATCAGTATATTTTACAGCGGCTTTACCATCAGCATGAGGTAGCATTAGGAGATTGAGATAAAGTTCGCAGGGTCTTTCGATAATTATGCAAGCTCCATCATAAGTTATCAAGTATGGACATTCTATACTTAAAGACTTGATGATATTCCAAATCTCTAGATCGACTGTTTTTGTTGTCCGTTCGATGCAGAGATCGTAAAACCAAAGATTGGTGTTCTGTGCCTCGAAAGAAATAAGCTTGTAAAAGTTAGCATTAGGCAAATCACATTGATATATGGTTTCGCCATAGAGAATAGAACAAAATTTTTCAAACTTTTCTCCTTTCTGAGAGATATCGAACTTACTAGCATCATTATACAGAAGATATAAATCTACGTTTTCTATATGAGGCTTCTCTTCTAATAACTTAGCTAATTCTGCTATCAGGTCTCGCTTTAATTCAACAAAAGAGTGTACGTGGTCAGGGAAAGTTGATTTTAAGTTAGAGCATTGCTCTGGTGAAGGACTTGTTAGGAAATATATTTTTGGTGAAGATAACCCAACATAATGATAAGCATCTAAGATAGCTTTTTCTGCTTTGGCTCGATCGACTGGCTGCGTCGAATATAGAATTTTGTCCCACTTGTCTAAATAAAAGTTAGTGAGATCGATCTCTTCTTGAGTACGTTGGTTGTAATTCACCATTTTATCTAGCCGCCAGTCGGATATCGCTAGTAGCAATTGTAGCAATCAGGATCTGATAAGTTGCTAAGATGAGAAAACAAAATATATGAACTCAGCTATAGATGTTAGAAGCATATCGCCAGCATACAGCCGATCGAGCCGCCTTGGGCATTCCCCCATTACCCCTCGATGCCGAACAAACCAGTGCATTGTGCGAACTATTGAAAAATCCCCCCCCAGGTGAAGCAGCCAATTTACTGGCATTATTGCGAGACAGGGTTCCACCTGGAGTAGATCCGGCTGCTTATGTTAAGGCTGGCTTCCTGACTAGCATTACTACGGGTAAAGTTACTTGTCCGCTGATTAACAAGGTTGAGGCGATCGAATTATTAGGTACGATGTTAGGTGGTTATAACGTGCGATCGCTGATCGACTTGCTGCAATCGGAGAATACCGAACTCGCCACCGCCGCAGTCAAAGCACTGAGCAAAATCGTCCTCGTTTACGACGCATTTAACGATGTCTGGGAACTCTCTCAGACTAATCCCTATGCCAAACAGGTTATCGACTCCTGGGCGAATGCTGAATGGTTTACCTCGCGCCCGACATTACCCGAAACGATTACCGTTACTGTCTTTAAAGTTCCAGGCGAAACCAATACCGACGACTTATCCCCCGCAACTGAAGCTACCAGCCGCCCTGATATTCCCCTCCATGCTCTAGCGATGCTGGAAACCCGTCAGCCAGGGAGTTTAGAATCGATCGCTAAATTGAAGGAACTAGGACATCCGATCGCCTATGTGGGCGACGTTATCGGTACGGGTTCCTCCCGCAAATCGGCGATTAATTCCGTCCTTTGGTACATTGGCGCAGATATTCCATGTGTCCCAAATAAGCGCACGGGCGGTTATATTTTGGGTAGTAAAATCGCGCCGATTTTCTTTAATACTGCCGAAGATTCGGGGAGTCTCCCGATCGAGTGTGATATTACCATGCTCGAAACTGGTATGGTGATTACGATCCATCCCTACGCTGGCAAAATTACCAACGCAGCAGGCGAAACCATCTCCACCTTCAACCTCAAACCCGACACTATCCTCGATGAAGTTCGCGCTGGCGGTAGAATCCCGCTCCTGATCGGGCGAACCCTCACCGACAAAACCCGCATCGCCTTGGGATTACCCCCCAGCACCATCTTTACCCGCCCCACTCAACCCACAGATACAGGCAAAGGCTACACCCTCGCCCAAAAAATGGTCGGTAAAGCCTGCGGATTACCTGGCGTGCGCCCTGGCGTGCCCTGCGAACCATTAATCACCACCGTTGGTTCCCAAGATACCACGGGGCCGATGACTCGCGACGAACTCAAAGAACTCGCCTGTCTCGGTTTCAGTGCCGATTTAGTGATGCAGAGCTTCTGTCACACCGCCGCCTACCCCAAACCAGTAGACATCCTCACCCACCAAGACTTACCCGACTTCTTCGCCCAACGCGGCGGCGTAGCCCTCCGCCCTGGCGATGGCATCATCCACTCCTGGCTAAATCGGATGCTCCTCCCCGATACCGTCGGCACGGGCGGCGACTCCCACACCCGCTTCCCCCTGGGCATTTCCTTCCCCGCAGGCTCCGGTTTAGTCGCCTTCGCCGCCGCTCTGGGTGCGATGCCATTAGATATGCCCGAATCTGTCTTAGTGTGCTTCACAGGCGAACTCCAGCCAGGAGTCACCCTCCGCGATGTCGTCAATGCGATTCCCTACGTCGCCATGCAAAAAGGCTTGCTCACCAACGACAAACAAAACAAGCAAAACGTCTTCTCTGGGCGGATTATGGAAATCGAAGGCTTACCAGATCTCAAAGTCGAACAAGCCTTTGAACTCACCGACGCAACCGCCGAACGTTCCTGCGCTGGCTCCACCATTAAACTCAGCATAGCCACCGTCACCGAATATATCCGCTCCAACGTCGCCCTCCTCAAAAATATGGTCGCACGCGGTTACGGCGATGCCCGCACCATTTTACGCCGCGTCGCTCAGATGGAAGCTTGGCTGGCTAATCCCATCCTGATGTCCGCCGATGCTGATGCCGAATACGCCGAAATTATCGAGATCGATCTCAATACTATTACAGAACCGATCGTCGCCGCCCCCAACGATCCTGATAACATCAAACTCCTGAGCGAAGTCGCAGGCGATAAAATCGATGAAGTCTTCGTCGGCTCCTGCATGACAAATATCGGACACTACCGCGCCACTGCCAAAGTCCTCGACGGCGAACCCGCAGTCACCACTCAGCTATGGATTTGTCCCCCCACCCGCATGGATGAGAGCCAACTCAAAGCCGAAGGCATGTATGCCATCTTCGATGCCGCTGGCGCACGGACGGAAATGCCAGGGTGCAGTCTCTGTATGGGCAATCAAGCCCGCACTGCTGATAACGCCACGGTGTTCTCGACATCCACCCGCAATTTCAATAACCGGATGGGTAAAGGTGCCCAAGTCTATCTCGGTTCGGCAGAATTAGCAGCAGTTTGTTCGCTGTTGGGACGGATTCCGACAGTGCCGGAATATCTGGATTTGATGAGTAAGAAAATCAACCCGTTTGCGGGGGATCTGTATCGTTATCTCAATTTTGATGAGATTGCTGGATTTGAAGATGAGGGGCGCATTGTATCGGTTGATGATGTGAGAAAGCTAGCCGAAGTCTAAAAAACATCGCATGGAAAATCCCCTCCTCGGAGGGGTGCCCGAAGGGCGGGGCGGGTTGGATCTGCGCTAATTACTAGTTCTCGATCGATCGCGGGTACACTAAACCTGTACTTAGATGATTCGATCGATGTCAGAACCGAAATTAGATGATTGCGATCGATCTCAGCGGTTAGAATTGGGGGATTCGATCGAAAGTATGCCGCCTAATCCCAAACATTCGGGTTTTGTGAGTGCGATCAGAGATCTACCCACCCCGCCCGTTGGGCACCCCTCCGAGGAGGGGATTTCTCGGAGGGAGATTATTGGGTATGAGGGGTATTTGAAGGAGTTGGCGCGGAAGTTACGGCAGAATATGACTTTGGGTGAGGTGTTGTTGTGGCAACGCTTGAAGCGGAAGCAGATGCGGGGTTATGATTTTGACAGGCAACGACCGATCGATAGATATATTGTCGATTTTTATTGCAAGGATTTGAAGCTGGCTATTGAAATTGATGGTAGCAGTCATGATGGCGAAGAGGCAAAGATTAATGATGATATTAGACAGGAACGTTTAGAATCTCTGGGTGTGAGATTTTTAAGATTTATGGATGCTGATGTGAAGCGGAATATGGAAATGGTAGTGGATTCGATCGAGCTTTGGATTGATGAATTGAGTCTGTGAGTAGTCTCTGATCTAGGAAACTAAATTTGCGTAATTAGGCTGAAGCATAAAAAGCTTATACTATTTTGTACTCAATAATGTCTGAGTTCAAATTGTGAGTATACACCATGAAAGATCGCGAAAAAGAAGCTGACCAAGAACGCGCCGCAGCTATACTTGCAGCAGCAGGTGGAGCCGCTGTTGGTGCTGGAGTTTCTACTGTAGGGGGAATGGGATTAGCAGTAGGTGGTACTGCTGTAGCTATTGGTATGGCTCCCCTTGCTGCTGCGGGAGCAGTAGTTGGATTAGCTGGTTACGCTTTAAGCAAATTGTTCAAGTAAGCAAAGGATATTTTAAATATCTTAAATTGATACACTTTTAGTTTGTATATTCTGCTAAATCTCCCTTCAAAAGGGAGATTTTAGTGTAAGTATTTTTTAAATGTACTCTTATGCCTAAAGATAAACCAAACCCGTTTCAAAAATTAGTACGGGGATGGATTCGAGATAGAATCAATGAAATAAATCAAAAAACACCAAAGCCTCTTAAAGTAACCAAAATATCTGAACCTAAATCTCGATCTATAATAGAAGACAAGCCTTCACGTTATATTCCTCTATCGATTCGGGTTGATGTTTTTAGTCGAGATGGTTATAAGTGCGTATTTTGTGGACGTAATTCTAAGGAAGTTACTTTAGAGATCGACTACATTATTCCATTTTCAGGGGGAGGAAGTAATAAGAGTGATAATTTACAAACTCTGTGTTTTGACTGTAATCGAGGCAAAGGAGCCAGAAAATTGAAATAGGACGTTTGCAATATTTATCGATCGAGTATTTACCTAGTTTGTCATCATATGTTCCGAACTACCAATCGCCGTTCCGGTTTTAGCCAACATCGATTGAGTCGCCTGCTTCGCCGCACCAAAATCGACCAATACCAAACCACCATCACTGCGCCGCCGAATGATATTGGCTGGTTTGATATCACGATGAATGACTGGTGGTGACTGATGGTGGAGGAAATCTAAGACTGGTAATAACGACTCCAGTAACTCACGGATCTTGGTTTGGTTAAAAGTGCCTGCGGTGGCTAATTCCTGCTCCAAATCTTGCCCATCGATAAACTGTTGTACCAGGTATGGTTGACCATCAACATCAAAGTAGGCGAGGAGTTCGGGAATCTGGCCGTGATTGCCCAATGTCTCTAAATGTTGTGCCTCCTCGTAAAACAGCTTGAGGGCAATCTGTCTGGTATCGGGATCGTTGTTGTTAAATGCAAACTGTTTGATGACACACAACGGCTGACGGGGTTGGTCTTCATCCACTGCTTTGAAGGTTTTACCAAACCCACCTTGTCCTAATAGCTTCAGAGCACGATAACGATCTTTGAGCAGGATCTTTGCCCCACAGGACATACAGAAATTGGTAGAGGGGCTATTCTCTGGAGCGGGACAGGCGGGATTGATGCAGTAGCTCATAGCTGGGGCGGCTGAGGTGGGAATATTCGTTACTTACAGTTAGTATTCCCATCCCCCACCCACAATTCAATAAAATCCCCTCCACGGAGGGGTGCCTGAAAGGCGGGGTGGGTCAGATCTTCGCTACTCACTTACCAATTCTCGATCGCAAGCACACTCAATCCATTATTTGACTCTACTTGAAATGTCAGAATTAGAAGACTCGATCGATAGCACTCCATTCAATTTCAACCATTCGGAGGGAGAGAGTGTAAGTGGAGATCTAACCCACCCCGCTCTACGGGCACCCCTCCGTGGAGGGGATTTACATGCTAGAGTCGATCGTATGATGACTTTACTAAACATCATTTTTTGGTGAGATTCAATTAAAGACTATGAGGAAATCGATCGATTGCCGCTTAACCCTTTTCCAACGGTAGATCGAGCATCTAGGAGAGCAAGTAATGTTTGATATCTAGCTCTTTACGCAAGGACAAAATAGAATTAGATTGCTTACTCACCGATCGATTGCAATAAAATCAGGGATGAAGCATCTAGCTTGCCGAAATGGATGGACTCAGCAACATTCCAGTGTTCCAGAGATTTTACCAACCAAGCTACATCTTTGCAACGGGAGGATTCATAATGGTGGAATAGAATTGACAATCTACTCTCTAACAATGGTTTAGTCTTAGGACAAATTAAAACAATTTTGAGTAATAAGCCAGTAGTAGCTGCTGCACCGAGATTATTAATAAGATCCATCAACACAAAGTGCTGTGCTTTAATCGAACTTTCAAGTACTAAATAATTGAGTAAATGTGTACAGATTTTAACTAGAATAACCTCGTCAAGTTGCTGAGAGTTACGATCGACTAAAATACCATCAATAGTTTTGCCCAACCGATCGTTAAAACCCCGATTGCCATAGCTGCTGTCTATTCCAGCAACAAGATATTTATAAAGATCTCGTTTAAATGCTTTAATAGTTGGTTTTGATTGCAGCCGATCGGCAAAGTGGTGGGATAAATCTTGATAGCTACCACCGCTTTCTGCTTTGCCTGCAAATTGAATGAAGGCTATACCCAAATCTTTACTCGGTAATAAAGTGGGATTGGCAATTCGAGGCAGATTCTTGGCAGCATCGCGCCCGACTTGCGCCTTGATCCGAGATCTTCGCACCTGATAGGTAAAGTACTGCGATAACTCAGCTTCTTGTCGATCTTGTAAATTGTGTTGAATCCGTTCGACTGTTTGAATATTTTCTAGAGTGCGTTCGACTGAGACTAAATAGTGTTCGTATAGGTAAGGATAACGGGTAATTAATTTACCAAGTGGTTCTAGTTCGATCGCATCTCTGTTTAAAACCTGACCACCAATTGCAGTATTCAATCGATGTAGAATCTGATAATCATTGCTGCCTAAATATATTTTTAATAGTTGACGCAGCCGTCGCGAAATTTTAGAGTATTTACCTGGAAGTGGATCGGGATTGGCTAGAATGGAAATAATTCTATCGATTGACTTATCTCCAGATGGCTGTAGTTGCCAGTGACCGATTAAAATATGGCAGCAGCGGTTAATAACTAGGGAGAAACTCTGTTCGGCAGTACTTTCAGAAGCTAGTTTCTCGATCGTTGCCCAAATTCGACTGTCGTCGTAACTAACACCCTCAATAAATAGGCTCCGAAATCTTTCGAGCAATTGTTCTGGTGTCTCAGTTTTAATCAGACGTTGAAAATGCTCGTAAATTACTTGTTCGATACCACTACCGATCTTTTTTCCAACTGCAAACATAGTCTCGTCTCTGTCGTGATTATCCGTAAATTGTTACTGCAAGTCTTGAGTGTAACTACCGTTCGTAGTCGAGATTTTTATCACTCGATCGAAACTGACATGCACACTCCAAGCTGAAGTAGTTGGTGCGCTAAATCGCAAATTTAGCCATGTAGCTTGAGACAGCTCTTCCTACTATGCCCACGATCTCATCTCAATCTGTCATTTTTGGAAATTTTGACTTTATGTCGGTACCGATCGATGATAATTTAAGCTGATAAACAGGGAAAAGTGCGAGTAATGGCTCAAGTGCAATTAAATACCGTCCAACTGGGAGATCGTGGTCATCCCCTTGTTATGCTTCACGGCTGGGGGCAAAATCTCCAATCCCTGCAACCAATGGCAGAATTGCTGGCAACTCGAAGCCAGGTGCATGTTATCGATTTACCTGGCTTTGGCAAGTCGCCACCACCGCCAGAAGATTGGGATACGGCTCAGTATGCCGATCGAATTTACCAGTACTTGACAGAAAAAGGGATCGAATCAGCGGATATGCTGGGACACTCCTTCGGGGGCAGAGTCTCGCTGCGGTTGGCACATAAACATCCTGGCAAAGTTCGATCGATTACCTTAATTAATTCAGGTGGTTTGCAACGAACTAGCACACTCAAACAATCCCTCCGCCGTCAGTGGGTGCGGAACATGCGAAATGCCTTCAAACTCTCGCCAATTAATCGGGATAAGCTGCTGACTTGGCATAGTCAAAAATACGGTTCCCGCGACTATCTCAATGCGGGAGTACTCCAAGGTACTTTAGTTAAAACTGTCAGCGAAGATTTGACTGAACTGGCTCGGCAAATTCCGCTACCAGCTTTGCTGCTGTGGGGTGAGGCGGATACTGAGACTCCGGTAGAGATGGGTCATCGTTATCATAGTTTGTTAGCCAATTCGGAGCTAATTACGATTCCCAATCGCGATCACTTTATGTTCCAGGCAGAGGGATCTCATCTTTGCTCCTATTATGTGGATAAGTTTTTGACTAAACTATCGAATTGAATTAGCTAAATGTAGGGTGGGCGGGTTTGTTTGAAGATCTCTGTAAAAACTAAGACTACTGGCATAAACCCGCCCATACAGATTCTAGATTTTACAGATCCCAAAATTCTCACGATATTGCCAATGCTCACCATCATCTGCCTTACACTCATCTCGGCTGCGACGATTATCTTTTTCAGTCGGCGGGGATTGCGTTATCTACGCTATTTTCAGCAAGAGGAATACAACAGCACCCGCTTTAAAGATTGGTTTTTAGAGAAACGTGCCTTCGATACCAAAGGTAGTCTGGTTGCTTTAGGTGCCGCCGCGCTGAGTGGATTTGCGACTGGTGGCGATATGGTGCTGTGCTTGGCTATTTGTGCCGTTGCTTCGGCTCTACTGGTATTCTTGGGATTCTCCGAGGAAGATCCGCGCAAAGTTGGCAAGATTAAGCTGAAAATGACCGATCGATCGACGGCGATTTACCAGTTGGCGATGGGACTGGATGCAATCGCGACAATTCTAGTCATCACTGGCGGCTACTTCCTCGGTGCGAGCGATAACATCTACATCTACTGGCTAATTGCCGTTGGGTTGATTCAATCTACCCCTATTTGGATTGTGGCTGCCAATTCGGTCTTGTGGCCAAATGAATTTAAAAAGCAGCAGGCATTTCTGCAAGAAGCTAAAGACATTCTCGCTGACTACAAACCATACACGATCGGCATTACGGGCAGCTACGGTAAGACTAGTACCAAGGCTATTCTAGGCAGCATTCTCGAAGCGATCGAACCCACCTTCTGGACTCCAGGCAGTATCAATACCGAGATGGGCATCACCCGCCAGATTCGGGAAAATCTCAAGCCCCAGCAGGAAATTGCCATCATCGAAATGGGTGCCTATCAAATTGGTTCGATCGCTAAGTTATGTCGGTTTACACCCCCAAATGCTGGACTAGTTACCGCTGTTGGCGTGATGCATCTCGAACGCTTCGGCGGTATCGAAAATATCTACATAGCCAAATGCGAACTCGCCCAAGCAATTCCCGCCGATGGACTCTTGGTGTGTAATGGTGACAATCCTGGCGCGCGGCAAATGGCGATCGACTATCCCAAAGCCACCACGATCCTCTACGGATTGGAGCCAGATATCGGCCATCTCGACTGCTGGATGTCGGATATTGATGCCAGCATCGACGGCACAACCTTTATTATTCACTGGCAAGGCAAAGAATATCCAGGTTTTACCAAGCTGCTAGGTGCGCCGATGCTATCAAATCTTGTCGGTTCCTTCGCAATGGCTTGCGCCCTCGATAAAGATCCCGACTACGTAATCGCCGCCATCCACAATATCGAACCCGCTAATAGCCGCCTCAACCTGAAGAAAAACGGCGATGGCTTCATCCTCGATGACTCCTACAACTCCAACCCGATCGGCTTTGCTTCAGCATTGGAAGTCCTCGAAGCCCTCGAAGGCGGTCGCAAAATTCTGATGACTCCAGGCATGGTTGAACTGGGCGACATTCAAGCCGCTGAAAACCGCCAGGTTGCTCTCAAAGCCGCATCAATCTGCGATTTAGCCATAGTAGTTGGAGATACTAATAAGGAAGCACTCAAGGCCGGATTACTCGAAGGTGGCCTCGCCCCCGAAAAGATAATGGAATTTCCCAACCGCGATCTGGCTCTCGCCTATCTCACCAGCCCCGAACACCGTCAGGCGAAGGATCTGATTCTGATCGAGAACGATTTACCCGATTTGTATGAAGCGATCGCTAGATTTTAGACATATTGATGGCAGCGTAGATTTAGGGTACCCATTAAGGGCACCCCTACACAAGTTACCTGTAGGGGTGCC
Organism: Chamaesiphon sp. 341R_metabat_111; assembly: GCA_025351825.1. GTDB lineage: Bacteria > Cyanobacteriota > Cyanobacteriia > Cyanobacteriales > Chamaesiphonaceae > Chamaesiphon. The sequence continues at coordinate 33,286 of JANXVE010000165.1, forward strand.
CTTAATGGGTACGGGTTTTAGCAGTAATGATAAATATCGACTGGCGCAAGATGTAAGCATGTTAAATAGTCTCGATCCGATTTTATTATTCCTTGGTGGCTTAGTCATCCGCTATGGCGGGGAACTGCTCAACCTCATTGTCCAATTTGGACTCCAGCGACTAGCCTGCCAAGTCACGATCGCCGAAACCAATCCGATCTACAGTGCGATCTGTTGGGAACTAGAGCGCACGGGCAAAGTTTATGATTTTAGTGAGCTGATTTACACTCATGCGCCCTTAGTTACTCCTGCGATCGAGTCACCCACACTCAAAACTAGACTGCAACCGCGATCGGGTTGGATTGGGATCGGCCATCAGGGCGCGTATATCGGTATCCATCGCCACGATCTCAAAGTCACCGATTTGCAAAATACCCAGCTTTTGACCCTCGCCACAATCCGCTGGTGGCAACCTCAGATGCTGTCCTGGCTAGACCAATTAGAAACTAATTACAACCTCGAAGCTCCGCTGATTGTCCGCTTAATCGGTGGCACAATCTCGATCGTCCGCACCCAAACCAAGCGTAGGCGAGAAACCCTGGCGATCGACACCCTTACCGAAGCCGAATTATTCTCCGATCTCGATCGGTTTCTCGCCAGTCGAGATTTATACCGTCAACGAGGCATCCCCTGGCGACGTGGTTATCTCCTCTACGGCCCTCCAGGTACGGGTAAAAGCTCCCTAATTCAAGCGATCGCCAGCCACTACGATCGGCAGCTTGTTTCCCTCTCCCTGACCGATATGGACGATAGTGCCCTGCTCCGCGCCTGGTCGGAAATTACCGCCACTTCGATCGTTGCTCTCGAAGATATCGATAGTGTCTTTTCTGGTCGCAAACCCCTCGGTGAGCTATCGTTTAGTGCCCTGCTCAATACCCTCGACGGCGCAGGAGCCGTCGAAGGCAGCATTACGATCCTGACTACCAATCATCGCGAACAGCTCGATCCTGCCCTGATTCGCCCTGGTAGATGCGATCGAGAGTTTGAGCTAGGCTACCTCAGTGCCGAAACCTGTGCCAAGATGTTTAGCTGTTTCTTCCCCGATTCTGACTTGGCTCCCAAAGTTAGTCACAAGTTAGGTAGTTATCAAGTTTCCCCTGCCGCATGGCAAAATTATCTTCAGTGCCAAGACAATGCTCGGGATGCCGTAGCCAAATGTGACTTTGCCAAGCTCCAAGTACTAACGAAATAATCAGCCTCCACACTTCCTTCATGTCCTACTACATCGCCCCAGCCTTCCTCGACAAATTAGCCATCCATATCACCAAAAATTATCTCGATCTCCCTGGACTCAGAGTACCGCTCATTTTGGGCGTACATGGGCGCAAAGGTGAGGGAAAAACCTTCCAGTGTGAATTAGTATTCGATCGAATGAAGGTGGAAGCAATTCATATTTCCGCAGGTGAATTGGAAAGTCCTGATGCTGGCGATTCGGCACGGTTGATTAGATTACGCTATCGGGAAGCTGCTGAGATTATTAAGGTGCGGGGCAGGATGGCGGTGCTAGTGATTAACGATGTCGATGCTGGCGCGGGAAGATTCGATCGGGGCACACAGTATACTGTCAATACCCAGTTGGTTAATGCCACGCTGATGAATATTGCCGACAATCCTACCAATGTCCAGTTACCAGGTAGCTATGATTCGACTCCGTTGCCACGAATTCCGATTATTCTCACAGGTAACGATCTTTCTACTCTCTACGCGCCCTTAGTTCGCGACGGGCGGATGGAAAAGTTCTATTGGGTGCCAACTCGTGATGACAAAATTGGAATTGTCAGTGGTGTCTTCGCGCCTGACAATATTTCGACGCGAGAAATTGTGAGTTTAGTTGACAGGTTCCCAGAGCAGGCGGTGGATTTCTTTGCGGCGATGAGATCGAGAATTTACGATGAGCAAATCAGAGATTTTATTCAAAAGATTGGGCTAGAACAAGTTGCAATGGAAGTAGTCAATCCTGCCAGTGGTATCAAGCCAACGTTCCCTAAACCCTATTTTACAGTCGATCGATTAGTAGAATTTGGCCATCTCTTAGTTCAAGAACAAAAATCACTGGCCGAAAGCAGACTAGTAGAAGAGTATAATCGTGTTAGATACGATCGTTAAACTCACATCTTGCACCAGTTTGAACATAATAGTGATAATCGTAGATCCAGGGTACCCATGAAGGGCACCCCTACACAATTAACCTGTAGGGGTGCCCTGTCTTGTCGTTTTCTTATTCGGGGGGAACCCCCGAATAAAAACGCCGCTTCATGGGTACCCGAAGATCTCTGCTTTTACTAGTCTTTATGTATTGGTGCAAGATGTGAGTAAATTGATTTCTAATCATCATCAAGTTTTTGACGTTCTAGCCGTGCAACTCGATGCAAATTACATACAGTCCAGCTTATACGATCGTTCCAACCTATGAATGCTTTAACCTTTGTAGTTACTGCAATTTTCGGGTCGATCCCAAACATGATACTTGGATGACGATCGATCGAGCTACTCAGATCCTTACCGATCTTCAGGGTACAGGTATTTGTGAAATATTGATTTTAAGTGGTGAAGTTCACCCCCAATCTTCTCGTCGTCAAGCTTGGTTCGATCGCATCTATAATTTGTGTCAATTAGCCTTAGATTTTGGCTTTTTACCACATAGTAATGTTGGCCCTTTGAGCTACTCAGAAATGGAAAAATTAGCTCAAGTCAATGTCTCGATGGGACTAATGTTGGAATCACTCGATCCGGCATTACAAGCGGGAGTTCATCGTCATGCACCCAGCAAAGTACCCGCAATTAGACTCGAACAACTCGATTGGGCTGGTGAGTTAAAAATTCCGTTTACAACAGGACTATTATTAGGGATTGGTGAATCCGAACGAGACTGGGAAACTAGCCTCCAATCGATCGCTAATATTCATGCTCAATGGGGACACATTCAAGAAGTAATTCTTCAACCTTATAGTCCTGGTAGTCAGGAAAGTTTCGCTGGATTAGGTTTTGAGATTGTTAAATTACCCAGCGTAATTGAGTTGGCTCGGCAGATATTACCAGTAGATATTACGATCCAAATTCCACCAAATCTGATCCCTAGTCCAGATTTGTTATTAGCTTGTTTGACTGCTGGCGCGAGAGATTTGGGGGGGATTGTACCCAAGGATGAAGTAAATCCTGACTATCATCATTTGCAATTATCAGAGTTAACTAAATTGCTCGCTAGTGCTGGCTGGGAGTTGTCTCCCAGATTGCCAGTTTATCCAGCACATGAACAAGATCTAAGCAAATTGCTACAGGCTCATATTCAAGCTAACCATGATGCTAGTGGAACTAAATTGAGCTAGAGAAACTTACCAATGCGATCGATCAATTGCTCCGCTTGTAATACGCCTTCGATTCGATCGACAGGTTGACCACCTTTGAATAACACTAGGGTTGGTAATGCTTGAATATGATGGGTAGAAGCAATTGCAGGATACTTATCAGTATCAATTTTCATCACTCGCAATTGCCCATTCAAGTCGATGTTGACTTGTTCGAGGATCTTGGACATCATCTGGCAGGGGCCGCACCAGGTTGCATAAAAATCGACTAATATTGGCGTATCGCTATTGGCGATCGCATCTTCAAAACTAGTGAACTGTTGTTTGACTGCCATAATCTGCTCCTGAAAAGAAAGTTTGAACTGGATCGATTTTAAACAGTTTTAGTGCAATCGGAGCGCGATCGATCGAAAAATTTAACTAAGTATGGCTGGTTCCCTGTTTACTCACAGTTGAATATGAATAAACAGGGAATTAATCGAGCTAATTAGAACGATAGACCCAATTTCAACCCCATCATCGCATGAACGATCATCATCACCATAATGCCGCTGCCAAAGTAGGCATGAAATTTCCGCAAGCCAGGATTATTACCACCAAATCCACTAAAGGAAACCGCGCTATTGATTGCCAGGAAAGTCAATACAATTGTTGCCGTGAGGAAGTGCGGACTTGCCATTACTTCATGTTTCTGGATGACTAGAGATAAGATACCTCCAGTTGCGCCGATCGCCATAAAGCCAAACATTGCTGGCATAATCTTCTTGTGATCGGTCTTATTTTTAATTGCTACATCCACATCAGTTGCGGTCAATACTCGACCTTTCCAGCCAGCATAGGCACCATATCCGCCCATCCCAAACATCACGATGCTCATGAAAAATGGATGTCCCCAGTGGGTCAGGATGTCAGGCAGATTGAGAGCGCGAAATTGACTGGCAAGCGGTTCTAATGATTGTGCTAAACTTTCGCCCATGATACCTGTATTGCTCTCTCTAAAAAAAATCTTCGATCGCTATTGTACAGGGGGATGGGGGAGAGGGGGAGACTGGGGGCATGGGGGCATGGGGGTATGGGGGTATGGGGGCATGGGGCACGGGGGACTGAGGGACTGGGAGTTCTCAATTCTCAACTATCTATTCAATCCTTCCATTGTCCAGGTGACAAAGGTGCCGATCGGACTCCAGAGCAGGTAGGGTACTAGTAGAACTACAGCCATGCCTGAAATTGGCAATACTAATGTCGCTAGAATTGCCCCAATAAACCAGCCTGTGGCACCAACGATCGTGCCGACTCTCAGACTCCTAAACCAGAACATTGAGGGCGTGTAGACCATAATTGCCACCTCTAAGAGCAGATATAGTGCCATCAATCCCCACGGCTGACTTTTTGGAGCTGTGGCTTCCCAAGTGACATAAGCTGACCAGGCACCACAGATAAAAACTACCGTCCAAATCAATGGAATCAACCCTTCAAATGTCAGCCATCGAGGGCGACGTTGACGATTGAACCAGCGATATCCTTCGGCTGTATTCAATTTAGTGAGTAAAAATCCTACCAGTACCGCAACAATTCCAATTATTAGCCAGGATTTAATCATGAGGTAGAGGGTAGAGGTTAGAAATTAGAGAGTAGGTGTGGTTTGCAATGGATATATCGATCGACTATCAATTACTCTTCAATATCCCTCTGACTCGCATTAAAGTCAATCCGAGCTGATTTTTGCCTATGCCATCTTTGCCACAGGCTAATCCCTAAAGCCTAATTCCTAAAGCCCAAAGCCTAATCCCTACCCTCTACTCTCTCACTGCTGCCAGTGGCGGTGCGGCAACTGGTGTAACATTCAGGCTGACGGTTTGACCGTTGCGGCGTACTTGGATTTGAACGCTGCTGCCGATCTTGGTTGTTTCGACTACTTGCTGCACTTCGTTAGAGTTTTGGACTTTTTTGCCGTTGACGGTTTGAATGATATCGCCAGATTTCATCCCAGCATTAGCGGCGGGTGAACTTTTGACGACGCGGGCGATTAGGGTGCCTTTATCGACATCGATTTTGAGATTGGCTGTGGGATCGCTGTTGATTTCTTCTTTGAGTTGAGGTGTGAGATTAATCATTTGGATGCCGAGGAAGGGGTGCTCTACCTTGCCTGTGGCGATTAATTGATTGGCAATCCGCATGGCGGTATTGATTGGGATCGCAAAACCTAAGCCTTGAGTTCCGCGCAGGATGGCGGTATTCATGCCGATGGCTTGTCCCATTGCATTGAGGAGGGGGCCGCCGGAGTTGCCTGGATTGATGGCAGCGTCGGTTTGAATATAGTTGACTCGTTTGTCAGCAGCACCGATCTCCGCGCTGGTTCTGCCTGTCGCGCTGATGATTCCGGCGGTGACGGTATTGTCCAATCCTAGTGGATTGCCGATCGCAATCGCCCATTCGCCTGGTTTAATTCGATCGGAATTACCGATTTGAATGGTGGGGAGATTTTTTTGGTCGATCTCAATTACCGCAACATCAGTGACTAGATCGATTCCCTTTACTTTACCAGGGATCGTCCGACCATCTTTGAGGGTGACGGTAACTTTGGTTGCACCAGCGACTACGTGAGCATTAGTGATGATTTGACCATTATTATTGATGATAAAGCCTGAGCCAGTGCCTTGTTTGACTTCTCGATCGGCAGATCGACCTCTTTGAGGCATCCGATCTCCAAAAAACCGTCTGAAGAAGGGATCTTCAAAATCATCTTCCCCACTTGAACGGGCAACTACGGTGGTAGAAGCATTGATTCTGACGACTGCTGGCCCAACTTTATCGACAACTTGGGTGATAAAATTGGTATTGACTCCAGCTAAAACACTGCCACTATTAGCTATTTGAGCGGTTGCGGGCGCGATATTCGCCGGAAGCTGTTCTTTAGCAGCAAGATAGCCAAATGAACAGCTAGCAATCGTACTTAAGAATAGCAGCGAGATATATTTGCTACCTTGGCGCAATGTTTTAGTACCAGTACGGGAGCGTGGTAATGGATCGATCGATCGATCGACCACCGCAGGTTGAGGATCGTGAGTGGTTGACTGATTCTGTTCTGTTAGACTAGGATCTGACGATCCGAGCGGGAAATCTTTCTGGGGTTCTGACATACAAAGCACACCTATACAATTCTGGGAGCGATTGCGGCTGGCTGGTGGTAGATCCCTGCTCTAAGCCGTTCGCATAGCACGCTATTTTCAGTCTATCTTAGACTTCACATATCATTCATGACGCAATCATGATTAATTTGTTGCAAATTTACGATCGGATGATAGAGCTACAAACTATCACAAATCAGCGCAATTTTTCTAGTAATGTTTGATACATTTTTGTTAGAACAGTCCAGCCGTCTCATACAAACGGCGTAGGATTGCCGAAATTTTGATTGTGTACTGGACATCTGCCGACCATCTCCCATTTAACTGCCGCATTGTCGGCGCAATGCCGCGTTTGACCAGATCGAATCTAGGCGCGACGCATTCTTGGACTAATAAATCGGTGCTTGCATAAGCCTTGAGTTGCTGGATGTGGGCGCGGATACCGAGACGGAGATCGGCAAATTTTGCCCACTCGGTTTGCCTGTCGCCCAAACTAGCAAAGTTGTTAAATTCGGGTAAGATGGCACTGCCAAAGGTCAGGAAGCGGGTTTCTAGACACATTTGAGCAAAGGCTAGATCGTGGTTGACTCCTTCTGCGCTGGCTTCTTCAATATAGATCTCTGGTAGGTTGGGAAATTTTTCTAGAGCTTCAGGATGATTGGCGGTCAGAAACTCACTCAGATGAGTCGCCGTGGTGTGTCCGTCAACCATAATTCGATCGAATTCATCAGCATTAAATTGATGCTGGGAGCGGATATTATATGTACGACCGATCTCTGAGACGATCGAGATATTCAGATCGCGAAGTTCGATCGCTTTGACATATACTACGCCACGATAGCGAATCCGGCGCATCTGCGGATTGAGGGCGAGATTTACACCCAGTCTATCGGCTAGATCGATCGGAATATAGACATTTCCATTAATTGCAATCCCCCGTTCGGGCGAAGGTTCATTGTTGACTTTGAGGTGAACGGGGACGGTGTGATTGTTGCTGGTAATTTGCATCTGGACATCGCGACTCCAAGGCACCAAGCCATCGGCAATGCCCAGGGCGATTTCGCGCCAGTAAGCTTGGATCGCCAATCGATCCTCACTCTCGATCTGAAAGCCAATTTCCATCAGTAGCGACGGGATTGTCAATCGCCGACAAAAAGCTAAACTACCCGTACCTGCAACTGTATCTGGCTTTGCGCCGCGACTGGGTAGATCGGGAACGCGACTAGAAAAGGACAGCAACAGCATCTGAGCATGATTTTTGCGTTCGCCATTTTTGGCAATATAAAACGTGCTCACCCCTTTAGTTTGGGAGTGAGCATAAGCATCGGCATGAATGCCCAGCGCGATATCTCCTGGCTTGGCACGTTTATCGATCCAGTCGATGCTCGATCTCGGATTGTCCGAGTCAGGCACCGCTAAAACTTCAAAGCCCCGATTGCGAAGCTCTGGAACGATCGAATCCCGCAAAAACACCATTTCTTTGGCTCCATTTGCGGCTCGTCCGATCGTTTCTGGATCGCCAGCAGCCCCTTCGTTGCCGCCATAAATCGCACAAATAAAAATCCTGCCCATGAAAATTGTTCCCCTCGCCAGTTAATGGCAGAATATGAAGTGTATATACCGATTTATCTATATAAAAATTCTGGATATTAATTAAGGATTAACAATGATTTGTCGATCGCTTTATACTCTGTGTCTATATCTGCTGAAACTCGGTTCCTACCAGCCGCCAGATCGATAATGACGGCAATCTTACCAATATTTATAGATATTAACCGATCGATCTATCGATCTCCTTGGGACATTTGGCTGTTTCCACTGTTGATTCAGCCGGAAGGCTGAATCACAGCTTATTCTCAATCGTTGGTTAGGCTATATGTCTTACATTAATGGAGAATTGAAAATTGCGGATGCGCGTTCGTCGGGTTCCCCGACGAGCGCGCACCAAGCAGAAAATTAGGGGACGAGGATGGAGTCTAAATCCTATCCTCATTACAATCCACCTCAAGGTGGGGGATTTGAACCACTGATCTTTGTTAGGTTTTAACTAGTTGAAGTCGATCTAATTCGGCTAATACTTCCTGGCTATGAGCGGTGGGATTAATGTCAGTAAAAGTGGCGCGCAAAATGCCTTGAGGATCGATAATAAAGCTATGTCGCATCGAATAAATGCCCATCCAGGAACCATAGGCTTTACTCACCTTGCCATCAGTATCTGCTAACAGCGGAAATTTCAATCCTTCTGAATCGCAAAACTCGGCATGAGAGTCAACTGAATCAGCACTGACTCCGACGATTTCTGTTTGACGTTGCTGATACTTATTAATATCTTGCTGGAATCGCCGTGCTTCCAATGTGCAGCCAGATGTAAAATCTTTGGGATAAAAATATAAGACGATCCATTTCCCCACATAATCAGTTAGAGCTACTTGCCCCGTACCTGTATTAGTTGGTAATCTAAATTCCGGTGCTGGCTGGTTCATCAGCGGTAGTTTTCCGCCCATTGCCTGGGCTGTGGCACCAGCATTCATCCACAAAATCACACTTAAACAGATAGTGACTAGACTATTTAGAAAATAACGTCGAGACATAAGATATATAGGTTAAAACTAAAGAGCGTTGAAAAAGGCTCTAAGTATAATCTTACTAGAAAGCTAAAAACCTGGGTTTAGCCGAAATCTGCGCCAATACTATCTGACACCCTCGATCGCCTGCTATAGTGATCTACCGTTAGCATTAAATTTTTATACCCAATTTTTCTGATGAACGTAGTGGACGATAAAGCGGTAGTCAAAGAATATTTTAATAATACGGGATTCGATCGCTGGCAACGGATCTACGGTGATGGTGAAGTGAACAAAGTCCAGCTTGCCGTGCGAATCGGGCATCAGCAGACTGTGGACACCCTCTTGGGCTGGTTCGAGGCAGATGGTAACTTAGAGGGGTTATCGATCTGTGACGCAGGCTGTGGCGTGGGTAGCTTGAGCATTCCGCTGGCAACTGGAAAAGCAATTGTCACCGCCAGCGACATTTCCGAGAAAATGGTGGGAGAAGCCACCGAACGTGCGGCGGAACTATTTGGCAATAACGACAATCCCAGTTTCAGCGTTCAAGATCTCGAAAGCCTCAGCGGTAGTTACCATACCGTCGTCTGTCTAGACGTATTGATCCACTATCCCCAATCAAAAGCTGCGGAAATGATTTCCCACCTCGCCTCCCTAGCTCAATCGCGGCTAATCATCAGTTTTGCACCCAAAACTCCCGCTCTCTCAATCCTGAAAAAAGTCGGTAGTTTCTTCCCTGGAGCCAGCAAAGCTACCCGTTCATACCTGCACACCGAAGCAGACATCATCGCCATTCTTGAGAGCCAAGGCTTTGAAATTAAGCGCACAGCCTTTACCAAAAAAAGTGTCTACTACTCCCAAATGTTAGAAGCCGTAAAACCCTAAGATGTGTGACTGCGCTGGCGTTAGCCTACCTTCGGTAACTGCATCAGACACCAAAGCCCGATCGACGGACAAAACTCCTGAAACAACGAAAAACCGTAGGTTGGGTTGAGCGATAGTGAAACCCAACAAACACTCAAACACCCTAGAAATGTTGGGTTTCGAGGCTCAACCCAACCTACCTTAAAAATATTTGTCCGTCAGTCA
>JANXVE010000193.1 GCA_025351825.1 Chamaesiphon sp. 341R_metabat_111
CGAAACGATGAAACTAGAAGTAGGATGTCATCTCAAATTTGAGGCAGTCGAAGCCACGCCACTGATCCTCATGCTCAAACCTCGCAGTGGCGTTCGTCAATGGGTGGTGCGAGAGACATATTTGTTAGATCCTTTTGTCCCCGCTAGGGAGTATACCGATCTGCATGGCAATCTCTGTCAGCGGTTGATGACACCAGTCGGCAGCTTTGACATTCGCACCGAAGCATGGGTAGAAACTAGCAATACGATCGCAGTAGCACCTGGCGCACCGCTGACTGAAATCGAGTTTTTGCCCGATTGGGTCTTACAATTTTTATTACCCAGTCGCTACTGTCAGTCAGACCAACTATTCGATCTTGCCACGGAAATTAGCGCGGATTATGCACCAGGGTATGACCAAGTAGAAGCAATTCGATCGTGGATTCACGATCGCATCGAGTATCAGTACGGCACTAGCAATGCCTCCACTTCTGCCCTCGATACCGCCCAGCAGCGGGTGGGAGTCTGTCGGGATTTCGCCCATCTCGGCATCGCTCTATGTCGCGCTCTGGATATCCCCGCGCGGATGGTGGCTGGCTATCTCTACCAATTAGAGCCAATGGACTTACATGCCTGGTTTGAAGCCTATCTGAACGGGCAGTGGTATACCTTTGATGCTACCCAAGGAGAAGCCCGTGGCAATCGCGTGGCGATTGCCTATGGACGCGATGCGGCTGATGTGGCTCTCTCCACTCAGTTTGGCTCCGTCGGCTCCTTGAATCTAACTAGTATGAAAGTCTGGGTCAGATCGATAACTTAGTCTCAAACAGGTGCATTCTTTTGCGTTCGCCGTTGAAGATAGTCAACGATAACTTAGCTCCTCCCCGCTTGGTGCGCTAGCACTGTCGGGGAACCCGAACAGTACGCGCATCCGCTTTCCAAGGGGAGGTTGGGTGGGGTAGAGGTCTACGCATTATCTCCAACAGACTTGTGTAGATGCCGTATTATACGCAGACCCTACAGTCCTGTAGCAGGATCGTGAGGGCTAGAGCTAGGATCGACTCCCATCGCCGCAACTAGATCCCGCAGAACCGTAATCTGTTGAGCATGTTCTAGTTGTTGGAGTTGTTGCAAACACTGAATTGCTTCAGGTGCGAGGTCATAGTGGTCATTTGGCATCGGGATAATTTCAGTCCGATCCATACCCTGCGCCAACAAGTACCAGAACAATAATTTTGTGGTTTCGCTTAAGGCACCGTACTCGCGACCGATCAAGTTATTTTTATGCTCCACGAGATCGCGCTGAACTTGGAGCTGTTCGTCGTGGCTCATTTCGGCTACTTGTTTGAATAGTCCTTCTGCGATAGCTGGGGAGGCGGTGCTAGCTCCAGGTGCCGCAGGGGTAATCGATTTACCAACTTCCTTATAAATCACCCACAGCAATCCAAGCTGTTCGTCTGTCGGTAAAGCGGTGAAAGTTGAAGCTAATTTAGGGTCGATCGTCGTGTTTGCCATCATAATATCCTAATTCGTCTTCTCCACGATACCGAGCATTTCTGTCGATCGATACTCACTTTAGGAGGATATTGAGATCGATCTAAAGGCAGATTAAAATCAATAATCTTTGTGGTTTCATAGATAGAACAGGCTCTGAAAATATTGAAATCGCACTTATGAAAACTACTGTTTCAAATGATATATCTACACCATTGGCAGAGACGATCGAGATCGATATTCAGGGCATTCATGAGCCAGTTATTTATGCATATTTTGAAAGATTAAATAATAGTAAATTTATTGCAACATCTAAGTTATTTGCAGAACAAGGATGTCTAAATCCTCCTTTTGACAACCAAATTCAGGGTAGAGATGCGATCGCGCAATATTTAGAAAAGGAAGCTCAAGGAATAAGATTCTGCCCAGAGTATGGCGAAGTACTCATGATTGATTCCAACCTTACTCAATATCATATTCAGGGCAAAGTAGAAATGAACTGGTTTACGATAAATGTAAGCTGGTCGATCGATCTCAATGCTGCTAACGAAATTATGCTGGTAGAAGTAAAGCTATTAACTTCTCTAGATGACTTACTCAGCTTTAGCCGGATTTAATTACCGTTGATGCTTAATTACCATGCCGTTTTAGGACTTACATCGGCATGATATAGCAATCCTATTTAAGTTTCTCGCAGTAAAGTTAACCTGTAGGGGCGGTGCCTCGTGCCCGCCCTCTAGGGACTACGCTTCTCATTTAGGATCGCTATACCAGAAATATTGACTTACGCGATCGAAGTTCAGCTAATTGCTGATGGGGTCATATCATTATTCCAAACGGCAGCACCACATCTATTTAAGTAATATTGTGTGTCTAAAAAATAGAGTAGGGGCAATTCAGGAATTGCCCCTACTCTATTTTTTAGATATTATCTGTAAAGTGGATTATTACTGGATTTAACGATACTAAACTGAACTGTTTAAGAGTGTGTTAAAAACCATCCAATTTTGAATATTTTCACTCTTGAGTATCGATGCAGATCGATCGATTTCATCATCGGTTCCTTTAACCGTCAATAAATATTGTCCCTGTGCCAACAGATCTTCATAGTGCTGCGCTTGGGTTTCGGAAATTTCCATACCACCTTCGCCGCCGAGTAAGCCACCTGAGACAGCTCCATAGAAAGCTCCAGTCGCCATTCCTACCAGCACCACAGCACCGCTAAATGCGGGAAAAGCTAGGGTTGTCAGGGCCGCGACTACGCCCCCCACGACAGTTCCTACGGCTCCACCCTTAGCAGCTACCTGTGGGACACTCTCGGTCTTGCTACCGCCTGTAAACTCTTGCTCTGACTGAACAACTGGTGCTGTTGTTGCTGTCAATGCTTTCAACTGTGGACTATCTGAATCAGTCTGTGGCACCACAACTGAAACATTATTCATATTCACCCCAGCCGATTTGAGTCGATCGAGTGCTGTCTCAATCTGTTGAATAGTTGTGAACGTACCCAATCCGTTTTTATGTATTAATGCCATGTTGATAGTTGATAGTTGATAGATCTGTAGGTTGGGTTGAAGAATGAAACCCAACACACTCAGCTAGTAATTAGCATAGATCTTAGGGTACCCATCAAGGGCACCCCTACAGGTAACTTGTGAACCCTCGGATCTATGCTAATTACTGGTGTAAGACGTGAGTATTTTTATTAATCCCTACTCCTGACATTCATCTTTGCGATCGGGGGTTCTAGTTGCAGCATATTGTCTAACTGCTCGGCAGTAAGCGATCGCAGAATGCTCACCTGATTTGGAGATTTACTAATTGAGATTGCATATCCTGCCTGTAAGTATGGACGATAGTTGTTTTTATTTGCGACATGAGTTTGGACTAAAGCTAAAATAAAGATGCGTGAATATGCTTTTAGTGGTTCGATATTTTTGTCAGGAATAAGTGACTCCAGGGATGGCATGAATGCCCTAATGAAAGAGCGAACATCAGTGACGTGACCGACCCCTCGCGCCACAAATAAGTAACGATTCTCCAGGGGAGAGGCTCTTGCTGGGGTAAACGTGGCCCTACCGCTAACGGGACTGGCAATCCATGAGAAGGGTTCGATTTGTTCTAGCACTGCGGAGGCGACTACATCTTCACTAGATGCGGCAATCGCCACCGGAGTTTGAATTTTTGCCATCCCTTTTGGGCCAAAAATACTGCTCTCGATCGGATTGATTGCTACGGCTAATTTGATGCGATCGTCTCGAAAATTATAAGCCTGACGCGGTAATTTCAAAGCCTCACACTGCAATAGGAGCGAAGCATTGGTAGTATTAAATCCTTGACTACATTCTTTGGTTAAATAGTCGAAATCGATCGTCGCTCCGGCTAAAGATAAAGCGGTATAACCACCGAATGAGTGACCAATCACGCCTACTTGCTGCACATTGGCGATCGCTGGCATTCGTCGCCCCAAATCATCTAGGATGTAGCTGACATCTTGGGGTCGATCGATAAATTCGCTGACATCAAACATTTCTTTGCTCGAACCTGCCAACAGATTTTTAAACTTCTGTAAGTTACTGCCAGGATGCTCGACAGTGACCGCTACAAAGCCGTGAGAGGCGAGGTGTCTGGCAGTTGCTGCAAAATGTTGACGATCGGATGCCAATCCGTGGGAGAAGACGACTACGGGCGCGGGTTGGGACAACCCTTGCGGTAAATAAAAGTCCGCCGTAAATTGACGATTGCGCCGAGAATCTCTCAGGATTTCGGTTTGCAATTTAACTGGATATTTACCTGGAATAGCCAGATTTGCCATCGCGGCTGGCTCGATTTTTGGCTCGGATTTTGCCAATGTCGAGGAGAGTTGTTCGACACCGGAGATCGCGCGCTCAGTTTCCTTGCCGAGTTTGTCAATTTTGTTAGCTATCTCAAATCCTTTTTCCACATTCAACCGCAGCGTTGGAGCAGGATATTTGCGTAAGAAGGTAAGTAGAGATAGACCCTCAGGCGCGGCAGCGGCGGCGATTAGTCCCGTCCGAATTGCCTTGGCACTATTCACATTGCGCTTCGGTTTAGGCTCGGGTACCCGAACACTTTGAACTAGATCGCCCGCATATATGAGTATCTTTTCACCAACGGCAGAGCGAAAAAATTGAGATACTTGCAATGGGGTAAAATCTGAATTTAGCTTCAGAAATTGGCGGACATATTCACGATCTTTTGGTTCGATCGAACTTAGAAAGGGTTCCAGTTCTTTGCCAATATCACCTTGTTTGGCATAGGTTTCCAATTCTTTGACTGAAATACCAAACTCGATCGGGCCGATTCCAAATTCGACTCGTTCTGCTGCTCGAACCGATCCAATCGTCATTAGGATTGTCCAGACTGTCAGCGATCCAAACCAACCAAACAGCCGATTTGTTTTAGGCTGAAATGGCGACAATCGCGAAAAATGTTTGGTAATCTCGGTCGTCATGGCCATAACTTAGATTAGACTAAATATGATAGATTCGTAATTTTCGATATCACCAGTATTTTCATCAAAATATAGATCTAGCTCGTCAATAGTCAACATGTGTTCACTATTGAGACTATTGTTTTGCTTTAAAACATCATGAATAGTTGCATAATCGCTGGCTGGAGCGATCGATTCTTTCCACGGAATGATAATTGCATCCGCTTCGATCGATTGAACTAAATATAATGGCAAAACTTTGGGATTGCTAAACCAGCCATCTCGGTCAACCAAAAATCCTAATAAGCAGTTTTCAGATCGATCGAAGATTGGGGCAACAATAATTTCAATTTTTTCACCAGAATCAGAAGCGACGACTGGTTTACCAATGATATCTTTAACTTTTAGCACGATCTTTAGTTTTGTGTGAGTGAGTGTTTGCATCGTACCAGATCGATCGATCGAAACTAATCTACCAATAGAGATAAATTAATGTATTGTGCTATACCCCATTAGATAGATACATCACTTTCCAGTAATACTCACATCTTGCACCAGTTTGAATATACTAGGGCTAATCGTAGATCTAGGGTACCCATGAAGGGCACCCCTACACAATTAACTTGTAGGGGGATTTTCTAGGGTTTGCGAGTGCGATTTTATACTTTTCAAACAGCCTCTTAGCTATTCGTAAAAATGGGATTAATTATGTGTCCATCTGGATCTAGAATCGGATAGCATTGGCTGGATCGCCGAGCTGGTACCGAACCTAAATTAACAGTAGAAATAAGTGGAAATTGAATAGTTTCTAGTTGCTGAAATGTAGAGACTGGATCTTGCCAAGCCACTATTATTTGAAAACACCAGATGTCATTGGGACGAGTATCGATTCTCGTTTCGCTAGCCCAAAGCGGCATCGATCGTCTATCATCTGGTTCTAGATATTCCAATAGTTCAATCCCCAAGCCTGCTGATGCTTTTAAGCTACTAATCTTCATTTTTGGCTCAGAAATATCACGCAAATTAGCTTGTTCTACACCAGAATTTTCACTCTGCTGTTGCAGTTCCATCCCTAGTAAATAACAGTAAAAAGCGATGCTTATAGCGGTATTAGCAACAACGATCGAGATATGGTCGATGCCTAGAAATAAAGATGCGGTTGTGCTTTGCCATTTGGGATCGCCTTTGTCTGCGGGAAAATAAATCAATTCAAGATTATGACCGTCGGGATCTTTAAAGTAGAATGACTCAATGCCGCCAGCGGCTGGATTCCAGGCTGGTAATGTTTGAGGGTTAGGTGATGTTGGGGATACCCAATAACGGTGTAAATGTTGGTAAGCTTGCTCCAGATCTCGCACCACGATCGCGATCTGCTGGAACGAGCGATCGTTACTATGGGAATCTGCTGGAATTGGTCTACCTTTGGGCGTGAGAAATTCAGTTAATTCAAATGATTCATCGCCCAATTGGAGTTTGACTACCCGCATCTGCACATCAGCTAATCCACATATTCTATCGATTTCAATACCGGAAACTTGACAATCTGAGACTTTTTGACAAGCTAAAACGGTGGTATAGAAGTGGATCGATCGATCCAGATCTGCCACCGTCATCCGCACTGATTCTACAGCACTAATCGGCATCATCTTCATCATGTGCTCGATCCCTGACTAGTCGGGTTTGCAAGGCTTTGAGTGGGGACTGCTGCGGCAGTAGGGTGAAATTTTGTGGTCATAGTAATCCCAATCCGAGCAAATCTAGATCGATATCCCAGTATATTAGCAATCCACAGATTGACAGTCCTCACTCTATGGAGAGAGATCGGTCATACCTCTTTTGATAGATTAATTTTTATTTGTATTTATCAATACTTATAGTGGTAATCGATCGGCAAAAAACTATGACCCAAGTTCCGAATATTCCCCCTTTTATTGAAAGCAACGAGCGTGATTATCACGATAGTGGCGTGCCCAGTACGGTAGCAATCGCCAAACATCCCCTCCATCCGCTGATAGTGACGTTTCCGATTGCTTTTCTCTCAGGCGCATTTGGAGCCGACTTGGGCTATTGGTTTACCCACGATCCTTTTTGGGCAAAAGCCGCGCTGTGGCTAATTGGATCGGGATTTGTTGCGGGGCTAGTGGCGGCTCTGACTGGAATGCTAGATTTCTTGCGAATCGATCGAGTCAAAAAATATAGTGCGGGTTGGATTCACATGTTTGGTAATGTAACGGCACTGGTTTTGACATTAATTAATTGGATCTTGCGTTGGAATCATGTTGAATCGGCGACCTTACCATTGGGATTGATTCTTTCGACGATCGTTGCCTCACTGTTGGCAATTTCAGGCTGGTTTGGTGCCGAACTAATCTATCGACATAAGGTTGCGGTAATTGGTACAAGCGATCGACATGAATCATCAATTAATCGATCCTCGATCGTTGAGTGATTAAGATGGGAATTTAGACTTCATCCTACGGTGTAGACAAAAGTCTGTTGGAGTGGTTGCGGAGATCTTTACCCCACCCTAGCCCTCCCCTTATAAAGGGGAGGGGACAAGAGTCCCACAATATATTAAGTTGAATGCAGTCAAAAATAACCTAGCTCCTCCCCTTTCTAAGGGGAGGTTGGGTGGGGTATCGCTCTACGCATCATCTCAAACAGACTTGGTAATTAGTTTTCTAGAACTTTCGTGATGCGATCTTCCAATCTGTCGAGATCGAGACTGCCTTCATCGCGACTAATTCGCCGAACAGTGGCATTGACTCCATCCAGATTTTGCAATAAGTCTCGCAAGATTTCTTGTTGTTGACGTGATTGGGTGACTTCGTGAGGTTCTTGTACCAAATCACGGACGATTGTATCTTCAGATCGAGATACAACAATTGGCTCCGGTTGTCCTTGCAGATACACTATGGTTCGCCGTCCTGGACCTCGATCTTGTTCTAGTGGAATCAGTGCGACCACATTGTCAGATCGCACATATTTACCAAATCCTAGGTGAACTAATACAGAGGGTTGGATTTTCACTGAGTTTTGTCCTTTTCTATCTCTATCTATCTATTTTAGAACTTATCTAAATAGTCTGTGTTCTCTCTAGATAGCGGTTTTTACTCTGTTTAGGTAGTGGTTTACTCGTTGGCTAATCGGTGTAAAAAGGTTGATATTTTAGGTTCAACCTTCGCAACTCATTTAACCTTCACATCTGTGGCGATGTTGAAGTTATTAACGAACTTCAAACTGATTTTGTGTAATCTAATCTAACGTTCATCAAATTTTTGAAATCAGCGATCGAGCTACGGATTAGTGCAACCTAGCAAAAATAAATTATTTTTTAACGGGATAATAGAATACAATGTCTAGATATCGGTAATATTTAGATTCGATCGAAGTCGGTTATAGAAATCGGTCTATGTCAGTAAATTTTGATACAATTTAGATTGCATTTATAACATGTAACAATACGCCTACAAGGCTCGATTTCAAGTTAGAATTAGATCTACCATAATTTTGGCCGAAAAAAATTACTTTTGCTTCAAGAGGGTATGTGAATGAAAAGATCGCTATTGGCGGGGAATATTATAACTGACTCACCTTCAGCACAGGCTATCGATTCATTCTTGTCTGTCAACGAAACAGAACGGTTGGCGGCATTGGATCGATATCAGATTCTCGATACGCCTGCGGAAGTAGCCTTCGATCGCATTACCAGGCTCGCAGCACGATTATTTAAGAAGCCGATCGTCCTGATTTCGCTAGTAGATGAGTCGAGAGCTTGGTTTAAGTCTAGCATTGGGTTTAGTGCCCCTGAAGTGCCGCGCAGCGATGCGATTTGTAACGTTGCTCTGTTAACCGATAAGCCGCTAATTATTCCCGATACGCGACTCGACGATCGCTTTGTCTGCAATCCATTCGTGCAAGCTGAAGTCGCGACGCGGTTTTATGCGGGTGCGCCCTTGCTCGATCGAGATGGCTTTAATCTGGGTACCTTGTGTCTGCTCGATACCGTGCCACATGCGGCCTTAACTGCCGAGGAAGAGGCGACTTTGGTGGATTTGGCGGCAATGGTCATCGATGAGCTAGAACTGCGCTTGGCGGCGCGGCAAATCGCTAGTGTCGATGCTGCACTGGTGGAGATTACCCAAGGTGTATCGAGGGTGACGGGTCAGGATTTTTTTGATGAACTGGTAAAGCACTTTGCCAAAGTTTTGGGTACGGATTATGTCTATATTGGCTTGATAGAGGGGAATGAGCCGACGAAAATGATGCGAACGATCGCCATATGCAATCGCGGTAACATCGTTGAGAATCTTGAATATCGGTTGCAAGATACGCCCTGCGGGGAAGCGATCGAGCAGCGCAAAATTTGCTGTCATCCGCGCAATGTCAAGGCTCAATTCCCCAATGCAGTACTGCTACAACTCCTTCCTGTCGAGAGCTACATCGCGATTCCGTTCTATGGTGCTGATGGTCATGTGTTGGGATTATTGGGTGTAATGGATGGTAAACCGCTAGCAAATGTGCCGCTAGCCGAATCGTTACTGACGATCTTTGCCAGTCGGATTGCCACGGAGCTAGAGCGTCAACAGCACGAATTGATGCTAGTCGAGCAGACGCGACTGCTAGAGGCAGTTTCTACGGGTCAGCCGCTAGATGAATGTCTGAGTGCGCTGTGTAGCTCGATCGCCAAACTCAGCCCCACTACCCGCGCCTGTGTGCTATTGGCAGACGATCGCCGCACGAAGTTTCCTCGAGCGATTACTCCAGATTTTCCGCCGTCTTTGAGCCAGGGACTCAAGGATACGCCGATTAGCGAGCTGGCGAATGGTACCTGTGGTACGGCGGTATATTGGGGTGAGCCGATCGCTTGTAGCGATATTGCGGGTGACGATTTATGGTCGCAGAGCTGGCGGGACTTATGTATCGCCCATGACATTCGGGCTTGTTATTCCGTACCGATTGTGGGGATTGACAATTTGCCCGTCGGTTCGCTGATGTTGTGCTTTGATGAAGTCCGATTGCCGACCGCTTGGGAAGATCGACTGGGCGAATTTGGGACTAAAATTGCTAGTATTACGATCGAGCGTAAACGCTCGATCGAAAAGTTGTCGGAGAGCGAAGAACGGCTGAGTTTGGCACTTACAGCCGCAGATATGGCGACCTGGGATGCCGATCTGTCCACAGGTAAAACCATCTGGTCTGCCCAACACTTCGAGATTTTGGGCTACGATCCAGCTACTGATAACGAACCGACGATCGAGATGTGGTTGAGCCAGATTCATCCCGACGATCGAGCAGGGGTGATGGTGGCGCGGGGCGCTGCCCAGCGGGATCGATCGCTCTATCGGATCGAATATCGGCTGGTGCGGTTCGATACTGGCGCAGTCGTGTGGGTATCCTCAACTGGAAGATTTCTCGACA
>JANXVE010000198.1 GCA_025351825.1 Chamaesiphon sp. 341R_metabat_111
GCTCCCACGCTCCCGCGCTCCCGCGCTCACAACTTCCTACGCACCAATCAATCCATACGCCGACATCCGCATGATTTCGCCAGTGTTGAAGCCGATATTGCTCAGAGCTTCACCGTAGGCGATCATAAAATCTTCGATGAGGGCATCTTTTTCCATGCCTAATACCTTTGCGTCCTTGGAGACATTATTCAACATCTTCCAAATCAGGGGTAAATTCTGACGATTAGCGGTTTGGAGTTCGGCTTTAGATGCTTCAAAGTTTGACTGGAGCCAGACTTCACCAAAGTTGAGGTGCATATACTCTTCTTTGACTACGCCTTCAGTAATCTTGCGGGCAAAAGCATCTGCTACCGGAATGTAGATATTGTATGCTGCGATCGCAAAGCACTCAATAATCAGGGATTGAATCAATAAGCAGGTAACAGTGTTTCCCGCTGCCGAAGCAACCTGAAAATTTTCATGCAATTGAGCAAAAAATTCTTTGGCAAAAGGCATGTCTGGCGTGACAGAAAGATTGCGCGCACATGCTTCAAATCCTTTCTTGTGACGCATTTCCATTCTGGATAACTTGGCTAGATCGTCCTGGGAATCTGGCAATAGTCCACCCAGTGTGATGTAGTTTTCATGAGCTTCCTGTTCGCCTTCGATCACAATCGCATTGATGCGACTGTAGGCATCTTTATAGGTGTCGCTTGCAAAGTTAAGTTCCAAACTGGCTGCCATCTGAACCATGAGGTCGATTTCTCCTAATTGTGTCCGAATAATATTTAGTTTTACGTTAAGCCGATCGGTGACTGTATTTTCAGGTAGACGGCTTACGGTTATTGTAACGTTTTGCTAGTTAATTTAAAGATTTATTGTTATTTTCAAGCCTTACCATCTTAACCGATCGTCAACATCTTGCGATCGCCTAGCCCTATTTTTTACTGGAATTACCGCCAAACATGCCAAATATTCCTTCGCGAGGTTTTTTAGCCGCAGTCTTGGCATTTGCCGCTGGATTTGACGCTCGATCGAATTCTTGCTTGACTTGGAGGACTTTGGGGTCTGTGGGCGCGAGCTGGAGAGCTTTATTAATCGATATTTTCGCCATTGTCATTTGTTTCTGACGCAAATAGACCATGCCTAGCAACGCATGTGCATTTGCGTTATTTGGATCGGACAAAATCACCTCTCGCAGTTCCTGGACTGCTTGCACCCAGTTTTGTCTGGTCATCCGATCTTCTGCTCGTCTCAGCGCGCCTTCAACTGAAGATGCTTTGGCGATATCTCCCGATTTATTTTCTGTGGGTGTAGCTGTAACTGCCGCCGCTGCTACTACTGGTGGTGTAGATCTCACTGACTGCAACTGTTTTCGGAGCAGATACACCATGTTCAGCTCACTAATTTGATTGACAATCTGGACACTTTTGGCTAAATCTGTGTACTGTTCAGTGGCTAATTGAGTCAGTAATTGCCCGTAAACTTGCTCGAAATCACTACCACTTTGGTAAAGTTGCTGGCACAACGGATCGATAATCTGGATACTACTACTTTGCTCGATCGATCTTTTGCCCAATAGCTCTAACATGATCGTCTGTTCTTGCAGTTGCGACGATTTGGATAGTTGACCATAGGCATGAGTAACTAGCCGCGAAAACAGTTGCACGGCCAATTGTTTGTCCGCATCGGTTTTCCATTTACCACTATCGGGATGCAAAGATCTGGCAACAGCTTGGTAGCGTTCTCTGATGTTTCTTTCGTCAGCATTCACACTCACCCCAAGAATAGCGTGTCGATCGGTGAAGTCAAACTGAAATAATCCTCGTTCTAGTTGAAAACTCATATACTTTCGCGCGTACCAACAGGAGATCGTGGGGTTCAAATGCACCCGCGTCTAGATCGTTCACAGACTTGCGGGTGTGCATCTTCTTATATATTCCCCATTTCGATCGCAATATTCACATTTACAGGCTTTAGGCTTTGGGAATTAGGCTTTAAGCTTTAGCTGTTAGACTTTAGGAATTAGAAAGCGAACCTAGAAGATCTATTGTCCTAAAGCCTAAAGCCTAATCTCTACAGCCCAAAGCCTAATCTCTACAGCCCAAAGCCCAAAGCCCAACCCCTAACACCTACAACCAAGACCAAGGCTCCACACTCGCAACGTGCAGCAGCTCCTGACTGAGTTCATCGTGGAGCTGCCCATTGGTTGCCAAAATTCGACCCGATCGAATATCGAAAGGACTGCGATCGTAAGCAGTGACAATCCCCCCAGCGGCCTCCACAATCGCCACACCAGCCGCCACATCCCAAGGAGATAGTCCGCGCTCCCAATAGCCATCTAGTCTGCCACAGGCGACATAGGCGAGGTCTACCGATGCTGCGCCTGCCCGCCGCACACCTTGGGTGATGTGGGTGAGGTAGCAAAATTCTTGATAGTTATTATCTGGTGTTTCCCGCCTGTCGTAAGCAAATCCAGTTACTAATAGACTTTTTGCCAACTTATCTACGTTCGAGACGTGGATCGGTTTGCCATTGCAAGTCGCGCCCATGCCCACCGCACCACAAAATAGTTCCTTGTGAAAGGGATCGAAAATCGCGCCTACTGCTGGTACACCGTTAATTAACAACCCGATCGAAGCAGCGGAAAATGGGTACTGATGGGCATAATTAGTCGTACCATCGAGGGGATCGATCGCCCA
>JANXVE010000020.1 GCA_025351825.1 Chamaesiphon sp. 341R_metabat_111
GACCTCTTGCGTGAATCCAGAATTGCTCATACTTTGACCAGTTAATTAAAATCTAAAAGTCGTATTGCCAACAACTAACAACTAGTAACTAACAACTAAAACACTATGATTTGACATTCGCGCAAGAGGTCTAATAGTTAAGATCGTTGAGAAGGTGTTTAAAAAGGGGAGTGAGGCTGATGATGTCGATCCAGATCGACTAACGACGATTTTGGTGACTCATTTCTGATAATTCGATTTAGCTCCTCTGGCTATTAACATCTGGGCGATTTGTGCTCGATCTTCTGTACTTGTCCTGGTGTGAACTCTATTTGCGTCTAGGGCTTGATTACCACCCTCTGCTACCAGTGTTTTACCATCATCAGGAGTCGCTGCAATCATTAGCTTAATCGCATCTAACCGTCCCCAAGCGGCTGCCTGTTCCAAGGCTCTAGCATCGGGTTTAGCCCCCGATTTAAGCAGTAGTTTCACTATTTCTGGATCTCCTCCTTCATAACTAGCCCCGAAAAGTGGAGAGCGTCCGTCAGGATCGCGGGCATTGGGATCTGCTCCCATCTCAATCAACGTCTTGGAGTAATTAGCGGTTCCGCTCAAACCATTCTGAATTAAAAGTTGTTCACGGGTACCCTTCAGATCGCCGCGTTGAGCAGCAGCAATAACGTATTGCTGTAATCCCTGGGTATCGGTGCCAGCAAATACAGCACCTCCACACAAAAGTAGAAATGGAATCATGATGGCAAAGATAGTTGCCCATCTGTTGGATAATCGATACCAAAGTAATAAGCTACTCAATCCCACAAACATACTGCCCAGAACGAGGAATCCTGGAGTAGCCACAAAGGATATCGCTGTCTGAGCCAACCAGTCAGGCAGAACAGCTAGCCAAGTAAGCAGAAGTCCCACACGAGTCATTAAGCAAAAGAAATACCCTGGCAAAATCCAAGTTAGCGCAACCAGTATTTTCGGAGTATGACGTAATCGGCGTTGCATTTTTAACATGGCTAATTTTCCGATGAGAACCTCGATCGATAATCTCGATCGCCGATCGTGGACAAAGATAAATTGACAATTCTGGCCTGTTCTGGCTCGATTTAAATATTTTTGAGCGATTCGATCGCTATTACAAATCCGTTTGAGTAATCTCTAACAGCTCACGACAAGTGAAAGTCATAAAAGTTCCCAGATGTTAACACCTGAATGTATATTCATGTGTTAGGATATTAAGATAACTAAAAAAGAATATCATGTCTACTGTCACCCAGATGAAATGTGCGTCGGGGATTTAGCAGCGATGTTGGAGATGAACGAATCGGCAGTATCCCATCAGTTAAGAACGCTCAGGGCAATCCGATTGGTCAATTTTCGCAAACAGGGACGACACGTTTTTTATAGTTTGCAAGATAGTCAGATTCTCGACTTTTATCAGTCAGCAATCGAGCAGAACGATGTTGTTGAATGAATTTTATATTTAGGAAATAAGGGATCGAATGTTAATTTCGATCTCTTACTTCTCAGCAATTTAATTAAAGCGATGCTCAAATAGAGGGGATTTTGCAAATGCACTTATTTAGCCACAAAAGGTGTGAATCTACCGCCCAATCCTTCGACGATCTCTTTAGTATTTGAAACTAACATTTTCTGATAAGTTCCACCTGGGCTACTAACTTCACCTAAGCCGTCAGCATAGATTTCTTGCTCTGATACTTTTACCTTAGCTTCTCGAGCAATTGTGGTAATCAATTTAGGATTGAGCGTCAATTCTGCAAAGATAGTCGGTACTTGTACCTTCTTTATTTTATCAACCAGTTCTTTCGCTCTAGCGGCATTTGGCTTTTCTTCCGTACTCAATCCTTCCAAAGCATTAACTGGAATTCCATAAGCTTTGGAGTAATATCCCAGGGCATCATGAGTTGTAAATAACACCTTCTTGGCAGCAGGGATCGTACCGATTTCAGATTTAATCCAAGTATTAAGTTGCCCGATTTCTGCTGTTAATTTTTGAGTGTTTTGCTTGTAAGTTGCTGCTTGAGCAGGTACTAATTTCTCTAAACTAGCCTCGATCGTTTCGGCAATCTTGATGCCATTCTGAGCATTATGCCAAACATGGGGATCTGTTGTGCTTTTACCGTCTTCTTCAAACTTCTGGGGCTGGGGTACCGCAACTTCATATACGGCTATCTTTGAAGCTGGATTGGATGTTGCTCTAATCGCTTTGATTAGCTCTGGTTCAAAGTCATAGCCACCATACAAGACCAGTTTAGCATCCTCGATCGATTGTCTATCTGCGGGGGTGATTTTATAGATGTGAGGATCGCTACCAGGCGCAAGCAAGCAGACTACATTCACGGTGCTAGCCGCAATTTGTTTGGTCAAGTCACAGAGTACAGTATGAGTTACCACTACTTTTGGGCTGCTATCTGTACTTGCGGCTGTGGTTGTGGCCGGAGTTTTGCTAGCTGTGGGACTAGCAGCATCTGAAGGCTGCTTGTTTGGGGTGTTGCATCCAGTTAGCAGCCCGATGGTTAGCATTGATGATACCAGCCAGTTGTAACGTAGCGGCTGGTCTGAATCTGGGCGACGAGGGCTAATTTTCACGATCTGTTGAATTGGTAAATTATGGGCGGGTTCCTGGCGCAGCGGTGTGTCACGGGCAAAATCTGTGCAGGGAGTCCCTCATAGAATGAGAATCATTATCGCCACGAACAAAATTATCTTAAAGGGTGGAGTAGCTTGCTGTCAAATGAGCCAACCGAAGGTTGCCACTCTACTTAGCCACAATGATAAGCTTAGGGTAGCCAGATAGCATTTACGGTTTGTTTGAGACCAGTTTTGCCCATCTCACCTCTCACCATCTAAGCTCTATGAAAATTGCCAACAATATTACCGAACTAGTCGGTCGCACTCCCCTAGTCAGACTCAATCGCATCCCGCAAGCAGAGGGCTGTGTTGCTGAAATTATTGTCAAGCTAGAGGGGATGAATCCCGCTGCATCCGTCAAAGATCGGATTGGGGTAAATATGATTGAGTCGGCTGAGAAAGAAGGCTTAATTGCTCCTGGCAAAACGATCTTAGTCGAACCCACTTCAGGGAATACTGGAATTGCCCTGGCGATGGTGGCAGCAGCCAAGGGCTATCGCTTGATTCTAACCATGCCTGAATCGATGAGTCTCGAACGTCGGGCATTATTAAAAGCTTATGGTGCCCAATTGGAACTCACTCCAGGCAGTGAAGGCATGACTGGTTGTATCCGCCGCGCTCAGGAAATTGTCGATAAAACGCCTCATGCGTATATGCTCCAACAATTTCGGAATCCTGCCAATCCGCAGATTCATCGCACAACTACCGCTGAAGAAATTTGGGCAGATACCGATGGGACAGTAGATATTCTCATCTCTGGAGTTGGCACTGGCGGCACGATTACCGGAATTGCTGAAGCTCTCAAACTCCGCAAACCAGAATTTAAAGCCATTGCTGTAGAGCCAACCAATAGCCCCGTCCTCTCTGGCGGTAGACCTGGCCCCCACAAGATTCAGGGGATTGGAGCCGGATTTATTCCTCAAGTATTAAAGATTGAAGCGATCGATGAAGTAATCCAAGTAACTGACCAACAAGCGATCGAGTATGGCCGTAGATTAGCACGAGAAGAAGGCTTATTATCGGGTATTTCTTCAGGTGCCGCATTGTACGCCGCGATCGAAGTTGGCCGCCGCCCTGAAAATAAAGGTAAACTAATTGTCATGATCCAGCCTAGCTTCGGCGAACGCTATCTCAGTACTCCTCTGTTTCAAGATCCAGAGCCTGTTTAGGGCGTGGGAGCGTGGGGGCACGGGAGCACGGGAGACTGGGAGCGTGGGGGCACGGGGGCACGGGAGACTAGAAATATCGATCGACTCCCAACTCTCAACTATTCACTAAACCACTAAACCACTAAACCACTATCCACTTCTCGATGTCAGAAACGCACTACCAAGTCCTTCAAATCCATTCCAAAGCTACTGCTGATGAGATCAAACAAGCTTATCGGCAGTTGGCCAAAAAATATCATCCCGATGTCAATGGTGGCAAAGCTAATGCCGATCTGATTATCAAAATCAATGCCGCTTATGAAGTTTTGGGTGACGATCTCAAGCGGCGCGAATACGATTATTTTCTAGCACCTGAGATAGTTATCCCGCGTCAACAGCAAGCTTCAGCACACATTCCCCGTCGTCCGGCTCGACCCGTGGGACATGAAGTAGATGAGGATTTAGTCTTGTGGCTGAATCAAGTTTATGCACCAATAAATCGGATGATTGGTTGGATTATTAAACCACTAAAACTGCAAATTCAAGAACTTTCTGGCGATCCATTTGATGATGAATTAATGGGTAAGTTCGAGGCGTATGTAACTGAGTGTCAGCTACATTTACAGAAGATTGACAAGATTTTTCACTCAATGTCTAATCCGGCACTACTTGCGGAGATAGCTGCTAACTTATATTACACCATCAACCAAGTAGCTGATGGCGTGAAAGAACTAAATTTTTATGTCATGAACTATGACGAAAGCTGCCTACATGACGGAGTAGAGATGTTTAAAGTTGCCGCTCAGTTGCAGAAAGAAACCAATCGAAAAATCAAAAGTTATCGATAATAAAATAGTAACGACTGAGCTATTGCTCAATTGAAATCGAAGCTTATTTCCTAAAGCCTAAAGCCCAACCAATGCGAATCGCCCTATTTACAGAAACTTTTTTACCAAAAGTCGATGGGATTGTTACTCGACTGAAATACACGATCGAATACCTGCAAAAATATGGCGATGAGGTCTTAGTATTCTGTCCAGCAGGGGGACTAGAATCGTATTGCGGAGCTAGAATACATGGGCTGTCCGCTTTTCCCTTACCGCTTTATCCCGAACTAAAAATAGCCCCACCCCGACCAGCAATCGGTCAACAATTAGCCAAATTCAAACCAGATCTTATCCACGTCGTCAATCCAGCAGTATTAGGACTAGCTGGAATTTTTTATGCCAAATTAAATCGCATTCCCTTGGTAGCTTCTTATCATACTCACCTGCCCAAATATCTCAAACATTATGGATTGGGGATGTTAGAAGGCTTACTGTGGGAATTGTTAAAAGCAGCACACAATCAGGCAACCTTAAATCTCTGTACTTCCACTGTGATGGTACAAGAACTGCGCGAACAGGGGATCGATCGAGTAGATCTGTGGCAGCGGGGCGTAGATACGGAAACTTTCGAGCCAGCTAGAGCTACACCTGAAATGCGTCAGCATTTGACCCAGGGTGAGCCAACCAGCCAGCTATTACTCTATGTTGGTCGCCTGGGAGCTGAAAAGGAAATCGAACGGATTAAGCCCGTTTTAGCAGCAATTCCTGGATCGAGACTAGCGATCGTGGGCGATGGCCCTCATCGTGCTAATTTAGAGACTTATTTTGCAGGTACTCCCACACACTTTGTTGGTTATTTGGGTGGCGATAAACTAGCCGCCGCATACGCTGTAGCAGATGCCTTTATCTTTCCATCGCGGACTGAGACGCTAGGTTTAGTATTATTGGAAGCAATGGCAGCAGGTTGCCCAGTCATTGCAGCTCGATCGGGCGGTATTCCTGATATCGTTACAGATGGACTAAATGGCTATCTCTTCGATCCCCAAGATCCCCAGGCTGCAACTCTAGCTACTCAAAAACTTTTCGCAGAACCTCATGATTACCTCAGGCTTCGCCAAAACGCCCGCTCAGAAGCCGAAAAATGGAGCTGGGCTAGTGCAACCAGACAGTTGCAGGAGTATTATCAACAGGTGGTTAGATAGTTGATAGTTGATAGCTACTAGTAATAGTTGAGTGAAGGGCTGAGTAATTCTGTCCCCCAGTCCCCCAGTCTCCCAGTCCCCTACTCCCCCGCCTCATTCTCTCCCAAAAACGGCTGCTGACCGATCCCTAGCTCCTTCTTACTCCGCTTGAGTTCCTTCCAGAGGCTTTTGATTTGCTTGTACGACTCTTCTGGAGTGAGCTTGCCGGATGTTTCTAAACTACAGATATAACTGACTTTTTGGGTGAATTCCTGGAGATTGTTATTAAATACTAAATTTTCGGGGGTAAAGTTGCCGTGATAACGACTACTTGGGTACAAAAAAGGATCGACTTGATTTGACATTAATATTGCGCCCTACTTGTTGCGATACAATACCGATCTGTATTAACTGTTGCCGATTTTCGGCTAAAATTTGGTGTTGCTCCTCTAATTTTAACTATTTCAGCATGAATCGTCATCACCAGATTTACGAAGGCAAAGCTAAGATTCTGTACGCTACAGATGACCCTGATGTCCTACTAGCTTACTTTAAAGATGATGCTACTGCATTTAATGCTCAAAAGCGCGGCACGATCGCCGGAAAAGGAGAAATCAACTGTCAAATTGCCGCACATCTGTTTAAATCGATCGAATCACACGGAATTGCAACTCACTATATTGATTGTCCCGCTGTAAATGAGATGCGGGTAAAATCGGTGGAGATTATTCCACTCGAAGTAGTAGTCAGGAACATTGCGGCAGGCAGTCTTTGTCAACAGACAGGCATCCCTTTAGGTACAATTTTACCAGCACCATTAGTTGAATTCTTTTACAAAGATGATGCCTTAGGCGATCCACTCTTGACACGCGATCGACTAATGTTAATGGAAATAGCTACGGTAAATCAGATAGATATCCTCCATGCCAAAGCGATCGAGATTAATATTATCCTCCAAAACTTTTTCAAGCTGTGCGGAATTACACTTGTTGACTTCAAAATCGAATTTGGTGTAGACAAACACCAGCAGATCCTCCTCGCGGATGAAATTAGTCCCGATAGTTGTCGGTTGTGGCTAATTGGGGAACCCGATCCCAATTTGCGAGTCTTGGATAAAGATCGGTTCCGCCGCGATTTGGGCAATATCGAAGATGCTTACCAACAAGTCCTCTCAAGAGTCTTAGGGGTTAAAGAGTAGTTGGCAACATTGAAGCTAACGCTCGCAACATTTACTAGATAAAATATGAAATTTAGATTGAACTGTAGATTAAACTTACTTTTCGTTGTCACAATTGCTGCAATTGGTCAAGTTGCCAGTATTGGAGCGGTAACTGCCGAACCTATGCCAATCGAGCGGCTAGTGTCCCAAACTAAGTTGGCTAGCTCCATCTTAGAACCCAAATCGGTCGTCGAAGCTGCCAATCTGCCCACTGCCAAAGATCTACTCGCTCGTCGCAAACCGCGTAAGCCTTTGATGCGGCGGAAAACAGCTCCGAAGCCAGCCGCAGCTACAGAGCCAGATAGTACGTCGCCACAGACGCAGACACCAGCCACGCCAACCACGCCAGCAACTGGCATTGAAAAGCAGGTACTAGTCTCGGATATCATCATTCGCAGCCCCAAAGGGACACTAGACCCCGCCCTAGAATCAAAAATTCGCCAAGTTCTCACTGTTAAAACTGGACAACCAACAAATCGCGCCCAATTAGAGCAAAATCTCAATGCTGTCAGAGCGTTAGGTTCTTTCTCCGCTGTCGAAATCATTCCCGAAGATACGAGCAAAGGAGTCAAACTCAGCTTCGTTGTGACAACCTACGGTAACTTAAGCAAAGTTCAAATTAGGACATTACCAGCAAGTAGCAGCAGCGTCTTGAGTCAAGCAGAAATTGATGAGATATTTCAGAGTCAGTATGGTAAACAGCTAAACGCAGTCGAACTTCAGGCAGCCATCAAAAAATTAAATGAGTTCTATCAAAAACAGGGCTACAATCTCGCTCAGGTCGCTGATGTTGAAGAACTTAGTGCTGATGGCACCCTCAAACTAGTCATCGCCGAAGGGATAATTGAAGATGTCCAAGTCCGGTTTATGACCAAAGAGGGCTTGCTAGTTGATGACAAGAAAAAACCCATCTCCGGCAATACCCGCCCGTTTATCGTCACTCGTGAAGCTGAGTTGAAACCTGGCAAGATCTTCAACCGTGCCACCGTCGAACGAGATCTGCGCCGAATTTACGGCTTGGGAATATTTGACGATGTGCGCGTCGCCTTCGCTCCTGGAACAGATCCAGCCAAGGTCGTACTTCAGTTTAACGTGATTGAGAAAAAGACATTCTCGATCGTGGCTGGTGGCGGACTTAGCTCGACAAATGGTTTATTTGGAAGTATTAGTTACAACCAATTGAACGTGGGCGGGAATGCTCAGAAAATCGGTGCTGAAGTCCAACTCGGTACCAAAGATTTTATCTACGATCTGAATTTTTCCGATCCTTGGATTGCGACCGATCCCAATCGCACGTCTTACAATGCCAATATCTTTTCACGTAGATCTATATCGTCAGTATTTGACGGCGGTAAAACACCTCCCCTCGGCGATGTACCTAGAATCGTCAGACAGGGTGCTGGTATAACGTTCAATCGTCCCCTCAATGGCGATCCGTTTAGTGATAGTGCTTGGCGGGGTTCTCTGGGTGTCCAGTATCAACGAGTTTCCGTGCGGGACATAAATGGTAGTGCCATCGTCAAACAAGATAGTGCAGGCAAAGACCTCAGCTTTAGCAAAACGGGTGAAGACGATCTGCTGATGCTACAGTTGGGTCTAACACGAGATTTACGCAATAGCTTTACCCAGCCGAGCCAGGGTTCTCTACTGAAACTGGGTGTGGATCAATCGATTCCAGTCGGCGTTGGGAAAATCTCGATGACCAGGGCACGAGCAAGTTTCACCAACTATACGCCAGTCAAGTTGATCAATCTCACTCCTGGTGCTCAATCATTGGTGTTCAACGTGCAAGGTGGGACAATTTTAGGCGATCTGCCACCCTATGAAGCCTTTAGTTTAGGTGGCCCAACTTCAATCCGGGGCTATGAAGAAGGTGATGTGGGGTCAGGACGAAGCTACGTCCAAGCTAGTGCTGAGTATCGCTTTCCAGTGATATCGATCGTGGGAATCGGCATTTTCGCTGACTATGGTAGCGATCTGGGTACTGGCAGCAGCGTACCAGGCAATCCAGCCGGAACTCGTGGCAAACCAGGCGATGGTTTTGGTTATGGTGCTGGACTGCGGATCGATTCGCCAATTGGCCCAATTCGGATCGACTATGCCATCAATAGTCGTTCGGAGAATCGGATCCAGTTTGGAATCGGGGAAAGATTCTAAAGTTAGTCGATCGTTGATATAGCAATTGCCATACTGTTTAGGATACAAACCCGACTTTTTGGAAAAGTCGGGTTTGTCGCTATTACTAGTTCTACTTGTCCGACGAATATTTGTACCTACATGTTTAGTTAACGTGAGTTGATAGCTGACATCCAGGGGAGATGCAATGCTTGTCGCCTGGGTTTTGGCTAGTTTTAGTGTTATAAATATTGATGCTACGTTACTTATCGATCGACAGGTGTTGAAATATCTATTTAAGTTGTGTTCGATCGGCATATTAATTTGGTCGATGCACTTGGCTCCAGCTTTTGCGGCGTTTTGTCGGCAGGTGGAGGGACACCAGATTTGTATTGTCGATATCAAGCGGAGTGCCAAGAATTATTGGCAGTATCAGGCCGTAGTGAGTAACGATGGGATTGAGTCACCCTCAGCATCTTATGACTGTCGGGAGCGGTTAATCATCGATCTAGAGGGCAAAGTATCCTCATTTCGATCGCGTAAAGATGCCCAATTTGTCTGTAGTCTCTATCGACGTAGGGGCTAAAATCTTCGAGTTGAATTAATGGAAACCATTGAGGCAGCTCGGATCGAGGATCGATCCCAGCTAGTCGCTAAGACCCGCACCGCGATATACTATAAGGAAGAAAATTGTTTTGACTGATGTAGTCTTTACAAAAAGCGAACTACTAGCAAAATATTCATAATTTATTACTTTCACAAAAGCCCAAAGCCCAAAGCCTAAAGCCTGCTCTCCACCCTCTACCTCCTACTCCCTCTATGAACTCAGGTATTGACCTCCAGGGAACTTTTGTCCAATCCCTCAGTGACTTTGGTATCTCCACCGAACTGGCTAAAATTCTCTGGATGCCATTTCCGATGCTGCTAATGCTCATCGGTGCCACTGTCGGCGTACTCGTCAATGTCTGGCTAGAACGCAAAATTTCTGCCGCCGTCCAGCAGCGGATCGGCCCTGAATATGCGGGTCCATTGGGCGTGCTCCAACCAGTTGCCGACGGTTTGAAACTAGTATTTAAAGAAGATATTCTGCCCTCAAAGGCTGACCCATTTCTCTTCACGATGGGGCCAATTCTGGTCGTGATGCCAGTATTTCTTTCTTACCTAATTGTCCCCTTCGGCCAAAATTTGGTCATCACTAATATCAACACGGGGATATTTTTGTGGATTGCCCTATCGAGCATCGTGCCGATTGGACTGTTGATGGCGGGATATGCCTCAAACAATAAGTACTCATTGATTGGTGGTTTACGGGCGGCAGCACAGTCGATTAGCTACGAGATTCCGCTAGCTTTGTCGGTGCTGGCGATCGTGTTGATGTCTAATAGTCTCAGCACGATCGATATTGTCCAGCAGCAGTCAGGTTATGGCATTCTCTCCTGGAATATCTGGCGACAGCCAATCGGGTTCGTGATCTTCTGGATTTCTGCCCTCGCCGAATGCGAACGTCTTCCCTTTGACCTTCCAGAGGCTGAGGAAGAGCTAGTTGCTGGCTATCAGACCGAGTACTCAGGGATGAAGTTCGCGCTGTTTTATGTGGGTTCCTACGTTAACCTAGTACTATCAGCGTTGATGGTCGCCATCCTCTATCTGGGTGGTTGGTCGAGTCCAATTCCGATCGAGTTGCTTGGTAATTTAGTTGATGTCGATCCTACCAGTTCATGGCTACAGGTAGTTGATGCCTCTCTGGGCATCGCGATGACTGTCCTCAAAGCTTATTTCTTGGTATTTCTTGCCATCCTCACTCGTTGGACAGTCCCCCGCGTGCGGATCGACCAGTTGCTCAACCTCGGCTGGAAGTTCCTACTCCCCATCGCCCTAGCGAATTTGCTGATTACTGCTGCGCTTAAATTAGCCTTCCCCACCGCTTTTGGTGGATAGTGATTTAGCGGTTTAGTGGATAGTGGTTTAGTAGTTTAGCAAATAGTCTGGGGATGAAATTTCAAACTCCCCACATTTCCCACATTTCCCACACTCCCCCATCCCCTCTTATCATGCTGAAATTTCTCAAACAAGTCGTCGATTACACCAAAGAAACCGCCAATGCTGCCAAGTATATCGGGCAAGGATTGGCTGTGACATTTGACCACATGCAGCGTCGTCCGGTGACGGTGCAGTATCCCTACGAAAAGCTAATTCCGTCCGAGCGGTTTCGGGGTAGGATTCACTTTGAATTTGATAAATGTATCTCGTGCGAAGTCTGCGTGCGGGTATGTCCGATTAACTTGCCTGTGGTGGACTACGAGTTTGACAAAGCTACTAAGAAAAAGAAACTTAATAGTTATAGTATCGATTTTGGAGTCTGTATCTTCTGTGGCAACTGCGTCGAGTATTGCCCTACCAACTGTCTGTCGATGACCGAAGAATATGAGCTAGCCACATTCGATCGACACGAACTCAACTATGATAGTGTGGCTCTCGGTCGTCTCCCAACTAAAGTTACGGACGATCCCATGGTCACAGCTCTCCGCACCCTGGCTTATCTGCCTAAAGGAGTCATGGAACCTCACGATCTTCCCGCAGGTTCTGAGCGGGCTAATAGCAATAAGTAACTGGCAAAATCGATCTTAAACCGTCCATAATCAACAACGTAAAATGCAAATCGCTGAAGGTGTTCAGTTAGTTACATTCGCCATCCTTTCTATCTTGATGCTAGGAGCAGCATTGGGCG
Source organism: Chamaesiphon sp. 341R_metabat_111 (assembly GCA_025351825.1). Classification (GTDB taxonomy): domain Bacteria; phylum Cyanobacteriota; class Cyanobacteriia; order Cyanobacteriales; family Chamaesiphonaceae; genus Chamaesiphon. The sequence goes on from JANXVE010000020.1 coordinate 11,856, forward strand.
TAGTTCTGTTTGCGAATATCGTTTATTCTGCCTTTTTATTAGGTGGCGTATTTATTAGCATGGCCGGAATTTATATCCTGCTCAATGCTGATTTTGTGTCTGCTGCTCAAATTTTGGTGTACGTCGGCGCAGTGAATGTCTTGATTCTATTTGCGATCATGTTGGTCAACAAACGTGAGGAATTTAAGCCACTCAAAAATGGCTGGCTGAGACAGGGTTCGACTGCGGTTGTTTGTGGCGGTTTATTTGCATTATTGAGTGCCGTATCGATCGTTACACCTTGGTCGATTTCTACGGTCAGCCCACTTTCTAGCTCGGTTGTGCCGATCGCCAAGCACTTTTTTACTGATTTTCTTTTACCATTTGAGTTGGCTTCAATTCTCTTATTAATGTCAATGGTTGGGGCAATTATTCTGGCTCGCAGAGATTTTCTGCCCGACGATGTTGGCGCAACTTCTACTCAAGACAGCTTGACTTTACCAGAGCGTCCGCGTGAATTGGCAGGCAAGTAATTAATTGAGAATTGAGAATTGAGAATTGAGAATTAATATCTGTAGTTGGGTTGAAGAATGAAACCCAACGCACCTATCCAAAAGATTCGGTTGGTTGGTTAATAATAAGTATTTAGATTATGTTGCAATTACAATATTTTTTGGTTTTGGCGGCTGCGTTATTTTGTATCGGGATCTATGGGCTGATTACTAGTCGAAATGCGGTACGAGTACTGATGTCGATCGAACTAATGTTAAATGCCGTTAATTTAAACTTGATGGGCTTTTCTAACTATACCGATCCAACCGAAATCAAAGGACAAGTATTTACGATTTTCGTGATCGCGATCGCAGCGGCAGAAGCGGCTGTAGGACTAGCGATCGTTCTGGCAATTTATCGGAATCGCGATACGGTTGATATGGAACAATTTAACTTACTCAAATGGTAATTACTGGCACTACCAAAATTTTGAGTGTAATTGGCAATCCGATCAGTCATTCACTTTCGCCAATTATCCATAACGCCGCGATCGAGCATTTAGGCTTGGACTATCGATATCTGGCATTTCCGGTAGCTTCAGAACGGCTGGCAACAGTGTTGGACGGTTTTGCGGCGATTGGACTAGTGGGATCTAGCGTCACGATTCCCCATAAGCAGGCAATTATGCCGCTACTAGCAGAGATTAGCCCCCTGGCTCAAGCCGTAGGTGCCGTAAATACCATCTGGAACGCCCGTACAGGCTGGCACGGGACAAACACTGACGTTGCTGGATTTGTCAGCCCTCTAGCGGCAATGCAGCGGGACTGGAGCAACACAACTGCGGTAGTGTTGGGAAATGGCGGTGCAGCGCGGGCGGTAGTAGTAGGCTGTCATCAGTTAGGCTGTGGCAAGATTCAGGTAGTTGGGAGAGATGTGGCAAAGTTAGAGCGGTTTCAGTCTAGCTGGGCAGCTATTCAGCTCCCGATGACTGGTAGCGAAACGCAGCAGCAAGTCACCATCACAACTCATTTGTGGACAGAGTTACCAGCTTTAATTGACAAAGATAATTTATTGCTAGTAAATAGTACGCCCATCGGCATGTATCCACAGATTGAGGATAGTCCGATTAGTGTAGAAATGATTCAGGGAATCGGGGCTAATTCGATCGCGTACGATCTGATTTATACACCGCACCCGACGAAGTTTTTGCAGTTAGCAAAAAATGCGGGGATGATGACGATCGATGGTACAGAAATGCTCGTTCAACAAGGTGCTACTGCCTTTGAATTGTGGCTCAAACAACCAGCTCCGATCGATATTATGCGTCAGGCATTAATTCGACAATTACACGATATTCAGACTTGAGATCGACATCAGTTTTAGCAACATAAAAGTAGGGGTAATGTATAGATTGCCCCTACTTTTATAACGGTGCTGAAATTACTTTATTTGTGCCAATTTCCGCAACACCGACTCATAGCCAGCCGAATTATTTTGAGATTGGAATAATTTTGCAGCCATTTTTAAGTCTTGGGTGGCGGCTAGAGTGACTTGCTGTTGAGCATATAACAATCCGCGATTACTATAGGCAAGGGCGTGATTTGGTTGCAGGCTAATCGCTCTATTGTAATCAGTCATCGCCAGTGGATAGTTTTGGAGTTGAACTTGAACCAATCCTCTGTTGAAGTATAGTTCGGCATTACCTGGTTCGATCGCAATAGCCCTGTCATAGTCCTGTATTGCTTTATCATATTCACGAGTTGAATAGTAGACAATGCCCCGATTGAGATAAGCAACTGTATAACTAGGCTTGAGGCGGATGGCATTGGTATAGTCAGCGATTGCGGCTTGGCGATTGCCTGCCATAGAGTGAACGGCACCGCGATTATTGTAAGCTTCTACTAACTGAGGATTGAGTCCGATCGCGATCGTATAATCAGCGATAGCGTTGGTACGATCGCCAGTTTCTGCGAAGATAACCGCTCGATTGAAATAAGCAGTTGTCTCTTTAGAATTGAGGCTGATAATTTTGTTGTAGTCATTAGTCGCACCAGCCCGATCGCCGACTTCTCTTCTGGCAATCGCTCGACTAAAATAAGCATTGTACAAGCTGGGCTTGAGGGCAATCGCTCGATCGTAATCAGCAATTGCTGCTTGATAATTCCCTGCCGCTCCTTTGGCTTTGCCTCTGCCGTAATAGGCATTGGCGTAGGTTGGCTGGATCTCGATTGCCATATTCTGGTCGGCGATTGCCCCCTGCTTGTCTCCGAGATCGAGCTTTGCCAAGCCCCGATTGTAATAAGCATCTGAGCTTCCTGGCTGGAGTTTAATTGCCTTGTTATAACTAACAATTGCTCCTTGTTTGTCTCCAGTTTGAGCTAGGATCATTCCTTTACCGATCGACAATTGTGGATCGTTGGGCTTGATATTACCCGCTGCTTCCATGTCAGACATCGCGCCTGGGCGATCTCCAGCACTGAGCCGCGCAAAACCACGATTGGCATAAGCTGGGAAAAATTTGGGATCGATCGCGATTGCACGGGTATAATCAGCAATCGCCCCCAACTTATTACCCATTACACCTTTAACGATGCCACGGTTGTTGTAGGCATCGATAAAATTAGGCTGTAACTGAATGGCTCGATCGAAATAAGCAATTGCACCCGTAGTGTCCTTATTGCGATAGCGACGCATCGCTTCTCTAAAATAATCATTAGCTGATTGCGGTGCTCTAACAATGCCTTTTGCCAACCGCACTGGACTGGGAGTGGTGGCGACTTGCCGATTTGGACTAAGAGCGGACTGTTTATCGATCGCCAGTGCTGCCTCTGAGTGCAGCATCGAGATCGCTGACAGCAAAAAGGTGAAAATCAGAATCGGAATTTCATACATCCACGATCTGTAAGTGAGTGTCTTCTGATTGGAAATTTTCATTGTTAAAATTGCCATAGCTAAGTAAATTGCGGGTAGGTCCAGATATGCCAGGATAAATTAGGACTATGTAAGCTACCCTACTGGAAGACTGTAGCACATCTGGGAATTTTCACCGATTGGGTCGATTGAGTAGTGATAGATTTTGCGGAAGGAAAAGTAAATGTCAACAGCCAAATGACTAATTATCAGGACATTTTACCGATTATTACAGAATTAAGCAGATATTTTCACCTAGTGCCAGATTGAGATCCTGAATATATCGATCGGGCTTGGTAAGAAACTTATCACAAATTGAGCGCGTCAACTAATCTAGAATTCGACTACGCAAGATTTAGTTAGCTCAAGTTTTCGTCCTTCTAGTCGATCGGGATTACCAAATCCAGATAAAATCTAATACATGCAACGCTTAACTCACACATCTCATCGCTCCCATTATTGGGGATGGCTGCTAATCTGGTTGTCGATCTTTTTTGGCGGCATCACGCCTATTCAGGCGGTGCCAGTCACAGCCCAGCAGCCAAGTTCTCAAGGATTCTCACTCAACGCAGATATTCAAGAAGCAAACTCTAAAACTGAAGTGGCTACTGCCAGAGGCAATGTTCGGTTCAATTATCCCAGTCGCAAGATTCAAGGTAAAGCTGACCTCGCTCTGTATTATATCAAGCAAAAACGAATCGTGCTGACGGGGAATGTATTAATTATTCAGAACGGTAATACACTCGAAGGAGAGAGCATAACTTATCTAGTTGAGGAAGGTAAATTTGTCGCCAATCCCAAAGTCAAAAAACAAGTTCGCAGCAATTATCTCGTCCCCGAACAGGGCGGTAAAGGGCTAACAATCCTCTCCAATACCCAGGAAGCCAATACCAAAACAGAAATAATCACCGCACGGGGGAGTGTAAAACTTACCTACCCAGATCGAAAGCTCCAAGCACGAGCAAATACTGCCGAATATAATATCAAAGCCAAGCAAGTTGTCCTGTCAGGAAATGTCCTCGTCGTTAGCAATGGCAGCAGCCTTCAAGGTGATACAATTACATACCTAATTGAAGAAGGTCGATTTGTCGCCAGACAGAAACCAGGCATCCCCGTTCAATCAATCTATATTGTTCCCGACGAGAAAACTGATAAGTAGCGTGGGAGCGTGGGAGTACGGGAGCGCGGGAGAAAGAGTCAAGCGTTTCCCCGTCTCCGAACCCCCAACTCCGGACTCCGAACTCCCCGTCTCCGAACTCCCAACCCCTAACTTGTGAAAATTGTCCTCGAAAACATCCACAAATCTTATGGCAAGCGCAATATTGTCAATAGCGTTAGCCTCTCTGTGTCCCAGGGTGAAATCGTGGGATTACTCGGCCCCAATGGTGCTGGTAAGACTACCACATTTTACATCGCGACTGGACTAGAGAAGCCCAACCAGGGCAAAGTTTGGCTAGATGATGAAGATATTACCAGTTTGTCGATTCATCAGCGGGCGCGGCGGGGAATCGGCTATTTGGCGCAGGAGGCGAGTATCTTTCGGAGTCTGACTGTGCTGGACAATCTGCTGTTGGTCATGGAGCAAACCCAAGTACCGCGTAAGCTGTGGGATCGCAAGTTGACTGAGTTGATTACTGAATTTAGCCTCGAAAAGGTCGTAAATACATTAGGTAATCAGGTTTCCGGCGGCGAAAGGCGAAGAACCGAAATTGCTCGATCCCTGGCTGCGGGAATTGATGGGCCAAAATTTTTATTCCTGGATGAACCGTTTGCTGGAGTAGATCCGATCGCAGTGGCGGAGATTCAAAAGATTATTGCCAAATTACGCGATCGAAATATGGGCATCCTCATCACCGATCATAATGTCAGGGAAACGCTTGCTGTGACCGATCGAGCATACATCATGCGGGAAGGTCAGGTACTAGCTTCCGGCAGTACCGAAGAGATGTATAGTAATCCGCTGGTGCGGCAATATTATTTAGGTAGTAACTTTCAGTTTTAGTGAATAGTTAATGGTAAATCAAAAAAGTTTAACGCGAAGATTTCTGCCTGGAATTTCGGTGATGGATCGATATATCTTTCTCCAATTACTGATGCCATTTCTATTTGGAGTCGGGGCCTTTTCATCGATCGTACTGGCAATTGGAAGTTTATTCGATCTCGTGCGGCAGGTGGCCGAAGCTGGATTACCCATTACCGTCGCGCTGGAAGTAATGGCTCTCAAAATGCCGTTGTATATCGGCTACTCCTTCCCGATGTCTATTCTATTGGCAGGGATGATGACCTATGGTCAATTTTCGGCATCGAGTGAGATCATTGCGTTTCGGAGCTGTGGGATTAGTATTTATCGATTGATGCTACCTGCACTAGTTTTGAGCGTAATTGTGACTGGGGTTACTTTCTTTTTCAATGAATTACTGGTTCCAGTTGCCAATCAACGGGCAACAATGACGATGACATCTGCCCTGAAACAGGACAAGCCTAAATTTAAGAAAGATAATATTACTTATTCTGAATATAAAGAAGTTGAAAAAGACGGCAAGAAAGAACAAGTTCTAGTCCGGCTGTTTTATGCCGAAAAATTTGATGGTAAAACCATGACTGGGCTAACTATCCTCGATCGATCTCAGCAAGATAAAAGCTTGAGCCAAATTTTAAATGCCCAGTCTGCCGTCTGGAATAGTGAGAATAATACTTGGGATTTTTCTAATGGCACTATCTATCTAATTGCCCCCGATGCTTCCTATCGCAACATCGTCACTTTCCAACGTCAACAATTACAATTACCAAAATCACCCTTTGACTTAGCTGCGCCAGACCAGAATCCTGACGATATGAGCATCGCTGAATTGATGAATTATGCAGAGCAAATCAAACTCAGCGGTGACAACAAGAAAATCCTGGCAATCGCCGTCAAAATTCAAAGCAAATTAGCATTCCCCTTCGTTTGTATCGTATTTGGTCTAATTGGTTCGGCGATGGGAATTCGTCCCCAACGTAGTGGCAAAGCGACTAATTTCGGCGTGAGTGTATTGATGATTTTTGGTTATTACTTTTTGATGTTTGTTTGCCAAGCATTGGGACAAGCTGAGATCGTCTCCCCATTTTTAGCTGGATGGCTACCGACTTTCATCGGTCTGGCTACTGGTGGCTGGCTGGTTTTACAAGCTGCCAAATAATCCTTACCCCTAAGCGGTTAAACTAGTAACGGAATCACTGCAATACGCCGAATCATGTCCATCCCTGCTATTCAATGGTACCCTGGCCACATTGCCAAAGCCGAACGTCAACTCCAAGAACAGATCAAGAAAGTTGATGTTGTGTTGGAGGTGCGGGATGCACGGATTCCGTTTGCAACATATCACCCTCTGCTCAAGACGTGGATTGGTAACAAGCATAAGTTACTGGTCCTCAATCGGGTCGATATGATCCCGCCAGCCGTCAAAGATATGTGGACAGAATGGTTCTTATCTCAGGGTGAACAGCCATTTTTTGCCAATGCTCAACAGGGCACTGGAGTAGTCGCCATCTCCAAAGCGGCTCAGTCAGTCGGAGTTGCGATCAACGAAAAGCGGAAAGAACGCGGCATGTTGCCCCGTCCAGTGCGGGCGGTAGTAATTGGCTTTCCGAATGTGGGCAAATCAGCACTGATCAATCGACTGGTGAATAAACGGGTAGTCGAGAGTGCCAGACGCGCTGGCGTGACTAGATCCCTGCGTTGGGTCAGAATTTCCGACCAATTAGAGCTACTAGACGCTCCAGGGATTATTCCTGGACGGTTGAGTGACCAGTCAGCCGCGATCAAACTGGCAATCTGTGATGATATTGGTGAGGCGGCATACGACAGACAGGGGATGGCAGCAGCATTTATCGAACTATGTCAGGAAATGGGCTATGTAGCAGCCCTAAATGCCCGATATGGTTCAATTCCAACGACATTGAGTGGGGAAGAATACCTGCACCATCTGGCAAATGAGAAATATCGCGGCGATTTGGAACGAACATCTCACCTAATTCTCAATGATTTTCGGACTGGTGTCTTGGGAAATATCCCCCTAGAGCTACCAACTAAAATTCAGGTTTAATTAGGAGAAATGTGCTTGCGATGATGATCTGACACACCCTCTAGGACAGATATTTTTTTGGCATACACCCGCTATCTCGTTGGTAGCTTTTTCTGGTATATTAAGGGGCAATAAATAACTAGTTTTCAAGATTTAAGCTTACTAAGTACAAGTAAATTTAATAATAATAAGGATCTTAAATTCTCAGACATAAGGAGAGGGATTTGAACCCCATCCTAAAACCCCAGCGATCGATTATCAACTATCAACTATCAACTATTTAAGAATGCATATTGCGTGGCTAGGAAAGAAAACGCCTTTTTGTGGCAATGTTACCTATAGTCGAGAAATTACTGGAGCTTTAGCTAATCGTGGGCACAAAGTAAGTTTTATGCATTTTGCTGATACCAAAGCTGACGGCGATGAGGTACCATTACCATTTTTTTTCACGTCTCAAATGTTTACGATTCCCACAATTAGGGCTAAACGCATTCTGGAACGATCGCTTCGTCGTCGCAAGCCAGATATCGTTCATGCTTCTCTGAGTCTATCGGCTCTCGATTTTCTCCTCCCAGAAATTTGTCAGGAGCTAGATCTGCCGCTGATTTCAACGTTTCATACTCCCTACGATGCCAAGCGCAGAAATGTTACTTCAACCAGTCAATTTTTAGCCTATCAACTGTATGCACCATTTTTAGCTAAATACGATCGAACGATTATTTTCTGTGAAGAACAGCAAGATCTATTAGTTAAATTGGGCGTATCACGCGATCGAATTACAGTGATTCCCAATGGTGTTGACGATCTCAAATATACTCCAGGTTCGAGTAATATTAGAGCTGAATTTAACGCCAAGCAAATCTACGTCTACCAAGGCCGAATTTCGACTGAGAAAAATGTTGAATCTCTGCTTAAGGCTTGGAAATACTGCAACATGCGCGACCACGGTTGTAAGCTATTACTAGTCGGCGATGGCCCACTCAAACCAAATCTCGAACAGTCTTATGGGATCGAGCATGGCGTGATTTGGTTGGGTGCGATTCGCGATGATGCCCGTCGGATCGAAATATTGCGCGGTGCAGACGTATTTATTCTCCCCTCTCTGGTGGAAGGTTTGTCTCTGTCTCTATTAGAAGCAATGTCTTGTGGTGTTGCTTGTATCGCCACAGACGCAGGCGCGGATGCTTCGGTGATTGCTGATGGTGCTGGGGTTGTCATCAATACCCAGGGTGTCTCTGGACAACTCCGCACGATCCTCCCGCTGATTCGCGAACACAAAGCATGGCGAGATTCGCTAGGCAAATCTGCCCGCAAACGAGTCTTAGATAGTTATACCCTCACAGGTAATGTCGATCGAATCGAGCAGCTCTATGGGGAAATTTTGGCTCCATTGCAGGCCGTTGGCTAGATTGTAGCCAACGTCAAGAAATTTAGGCTTGGAGAGTAGCTTTGAAGACTAGATCGTTAAAATCTCGATCGCCGCCACCAAAGGTATCTTCCACCCCAAAATTATTCTCACCAAGCAAGCGGAAATGGTCAATTTTATCGGGGTTGGCACCGAGATAGTTGAAGTAAGCATGAACCACATTACCGCTACCACCATTAGTCGGATTGCTGGCAACAAAATCATTGAATGAACCTTGGGCGACAACTACAGGCGCGTAGATTTTGCCGCCAGCAATATCTTGGTTTGTCTTAGTATCGGTTTTACCTGCTTGCAAGATCGCACTTTTAATTGCTTCGATCGCATAGTTAGTATCACCAGGTTGGAGAGTACTACCATTAGCGAGCTGAATCGTGCCATTGAGATCCTCAACTGCGTAGAAACCGATGTTATTGTTATAGGCGGCGGAACTGGTAGTTGTAATATTTGCCTTGAGTGTTTTACCAGCAAAATCGGTTAGGTCGAGCGTGCGTCCTTGGGCTAATCCTTGGGATTGACTACCGATCGGCAAATTTGGGCTATTACCATCTAGCCTCACCACATTTAATACCAGTTCGTCATTATTTACCGATACTTTATAGCCATCGTTCGCATTATTATTCGCGATCTTAATCGGGCTGTTTCCACTTGCATCGGGGATTGAGAAGACAATATTCGTCGGCATCTTGCCACTGGCAAGCTGTTGCTGAAAATCAGCGATCGACCCATCTTGAACTTGAAAAAACTGATAGATTTTATTCGACTCTAAGCCAATCTCTCTTTTGGTAGTACTAAAGAAACTACTATTCAAGGTCGAAAATATCGGTCTGGCGGTATCGCTAGCAGCTTGGAGATATCCGGCGGCACCAGGTGCGATCCCGCCAATTTTACCGCTCACATCGTCAACAATGAATATACCAATTTCATTAACTTTATTACCCGCTTTTTGGCTGACAGCACTAATGCCAAAGCCTCTCACCGTCGGATCTGTTGTCAATTGATTTGCTACTAGTACGATGCCAGCGATCGAGCCGAGAGGAGGCGTGGGAGTCGGTGGCGGTGCATCGTTAGTTACCACAACAACGATATCCTTAAGATCTGCAACTTGAGTATTTTGGACGATTGCCAATTGGGTACCACCAAAATTGATAATTGCATCATTACCAGTTTGCACCGTGGTGAGATCGGTAGGTTTGCTGTCACTGGGCAAATCGACTTGAATCGTGTCATCTAGCGGCGCAAAGTCTGTAATTGTATTCGGTGTTGAGGGTAGATTTAGTGCTGATAGCTGAAATATATCTGCCCCCAAACCGCCAGTGAGTGTATTGCCACCGGATCCCCCAAAAATTAGGTCGTCACCATCAGTACCTTTAATTATTGCCATTTCAATCCCCTGTAAACTAATTTCCAAGGAGCTAGATCGCCAGAGTAAATCTGTTATCGAACTCAATGTTATATAGATATACGCAGCTATGACTAGATTGGATCTCTATTCGAGCGCATTTTTTTGAGATTGTAAAAATCAAATTCCAAATGTTACTCTTAGCTCGTAGTAGGCATTAGATGGATCGTCAAGTCTAAACTCAAGTATGGCGGGAATGCTTGGTGTTCCATCTCACAGCGTGTGATCTCAAAACAATGCCACAGCAATCATTGACTCTCAGCGAGTAGGAAATGATTACTGTGGCTATTGGTTAATTGAGATAGTGTTTCAGCCCGAAGACCTCAACATAGATCTTCCTATGGCTTTTTAGGAGTTTCAGCAGGCTTAGTTGTTTGAGTTTTAGTAGTCTTTGTGGTGTCGCCTTTAGGCGCGTCAGCAGGCTTCATGCCATCAGCAGGCTTTGCATCGCCTTTAGGAGCGTCAGCGGGCTTCATGCCATCAGCAGGCTTTGCATCGCCTTTAGGAGCGTCAGCAGGCTTGGTTTCAGTAGTCTCAGTCTTGGTAGTCTCAACCTTGGTAGCGTCAGGTGCAGCAGCGTCTTCTTTCTTGCCACAAGCAGTCAAGCTAGTAGTTAGGGTCAGACCAGCGATTACCAATAATAGTTTCCAGTTCATCGAAAATTTCCTCACACTTATTTTTTTGGAACCGACATGCGGTTTCATATATTATTCTAGCACCGAGAAGGAGAAAAACTAGGCTAAGCTAAAGGTCGGAAACCGTATATTTTAGCTGCCAAAGATAGTGGAAACCGAACAGCTTCAAAGAACTCGCGCCCAACTCTTATCTCCCAAATTGCCTGTGAATTCACCACTTTCCCATCTTACCCTGACGGAAATACTCGATCGCACGATCGAATTGAGTCAGACAGGCGCAGCGATCTTGAAGTCTTACTATCGAGGTAGTAATGAAGACTTGGATGTCCTAGATAAGTCCGAAGGGCCAGTCACAGCGGCAGATCGAGCTGTAGACAAACATCTGCTTGATGGCATTCAAACCATGTGTGGAGAAAGTTGTGGATATCTGACAGAGGAGACTTATCAGGCTGGAGATCGAGAATTGGCTCAAGATTGGGTGTGGATTATCGATCCGCTTGATGGTACGCGAGATTTTATCGACAAGACGGGTGAATATGCGATTCATATCGCCCTCACTTACCAGCACCGCCCAGTCCTCGCCGTAGTAACAATCCCCGAATCAGATCGATTGTATGCGGCGATTGATGGTGGCGGAACTTGGCTCGTTGCCGCTGATGGAGTGCGAACACCTGTAAAAGTATCACGCGGTAAAAAAATTACCGACTTAGTTGTCGTCGCCAGTCGCAATCATCGGAATGATGAGCTGGTGAAGTTACTCGCCAGACTTCCTTGTCAGCAACAGCGAGAAGTTGGCAGCATTGGCTGCAAGATCGCTGCCATCCTCGAACATCACGCTGATGTCTACGTTTCGCTATCGGGCAAATCAGCCCCGAAAGACTGGGATTTCGCCGCACCCGAACTAGTTCTAACTGAAGCAGGCGGCAAGTTTACCCACGCAGATGGTAGTTTGCCTGGATACAATCGGGGTGATGTCAGTCAGTGGGGCTGTTTGATTGCTAGCAATGGGGAGTGGCATCAGGATTTGTTGGGGGTGAGTTAGGGGACGGGGGGATGGGGCGTGGGGGCGTGGGGGCACGGGGGCACGGGGGCACGGGGGCACGAGGGACTGGTGATTAAGCTACTATCCACTATCCACCATTCACCATTCACTATTCACTATTCACCATCCACTATTCACCATCCACCATTCACTATCCACCATTCACTATTCACTATTCACCATCCACCATTCACCAAACCGCTACCACGCAATTTTGCTACCGTCCCAGGAGAAGAATTCGCCGCTGTCGGTTGGGGTTAATCCATCCATGACGGTGAATAATTGTGATACTGTTCGATCGACTGAAAACAGCTTTTCTGGTGGGACATTGCGCTGAAATGGTTGTGATAATCTAGTAGCCGTCGTGCCTGGATGGAGCGCGACGAGGATGGCATTGGGACATGTGCGCTTATACTCGATCGCAGTAGTCCGAATAAACATATTTAGAGCCGTCTTAGATGCGCGATAACCATACCAGCCACCGATCTGATTGTCGCCAATACTACCAACTTTAGCGGAAATAGTCGCCAGGATCGATCGAGCATCATGCTTCAATAGGGGCTGTACCTGTTTAAACAGCAGCATCGCCCCGATACTATTTACCTGAAAATAACGCAGGAGCTGTTCACTATTGATGTGCCGTAAGCTTTTCTCTGGCTGCATCTCGCCTTCATGCAAGACACCCGCCGAGTTGATGACGTAGTGCAGAGTTTTTGTCTCAGCCTGAATCGCTTGAATTACAGCGGCAATTTGAGATTCGTCCGTAATATCCATTTGCAAACAGTGTAGCTTGGGATTGTCGATCGCCAATAGCTCTGCTGCTGATTCTACCCTTCGATATGTTGCATAAACCCGATCGATATCACTTTGTGCGAGTAATTGTCTGACGAATCCCAACCCAATTCCTTGTCCGCCACCTATAATTAGGGCGGTTTTTAACAAACTATCAATTGACATCTGTACTTTCTCTGCGTTCTCTGCGGTTGAATTAATAAATGCTTCTATTTACCAGCTCGAATCTTAGCTAATAAATCATAAAAAGGTTCCCAATTATTTTCTTGAGCGATCGGATCCCAAATCGATTCGATCTGCGGACGTAGTAGAATAGTTTGGGGGTTAGATCGATCCAATCTACTCTCAACCAAATTCATCTCAGTTTTGGATAAATCGCCCAAAGCTTGATGATAAAGCTGTAGCCATTTACTATAACCAGAATTTCCGACCACTTCAGGCATTAATTCTGTTTCATTCAAGATTGAGTTCAGATCGTCGAACCAGCGTAATTTAAACGCCTGACTCAGATCGAAGAAAAACTGATGATAGCCAACCTGAGTATCTGATAATAGCTGCAATGTAGTCACTAATAGCTCATCAAGAACGGGGGTTGATTCACACTCAAATCCTAGCTTTTGGAGCATGAGCTTTTTATAGAATGGGAAATAGTAACCCTCGAATTTAGCCAGAGCAGTCGTCATTTCAGTCGGATCGATAACTGCTTTTAAAGGCTGCTGAAGTAACTCTAGATTGAGCTTACAGATGCCTGGTTGATTGCCATAGCTATATCGTCCATAGTGATCGAAATAAGCAGCCGTGAAGTCAGGATTATAGCTAGGCAAAAAGGCAAAAGGGCCATAGTCAAAACTCTCGCCAGTAATTGACATATTATCAGTATTTAATACTGCATGACAGAATCCTGCTGCCATCCATTGGGCAACTAATTCGGCAACCCGTTGGACTAATTCGGTGTAGAATTGAGCATAGCGATCGATTGCGGCAACATTGCTCAGATGACCATAATAATATTCAATTACATGGTCTAATAACTTCTGAATTAAATCATTGCGCTTGAGATAATTTAATCGTTCAAATGTACCAAACCGGATGTGCGATCGACTAAACCTGACCATTACCGCAGATCTCGTGGGTGAAGGTTCGTCTCCCCGCCAGAGATCCAAACCTGTTTCTACCATACTCAGACAGCGCGAAGTTTTGACTCCCATCCGATGCAGGGCTTCCGCCGCTAGCACCTCCCGCACCCCACCCTTGAGCGTCAGCATCCCATCCCCACCGCGAGAATAAGGAGTCCGTCCCGAACCCTTGGTGCCAAAGTCATAGAGCTGCCCATCCACCCCGCGTACCTGTCCATACAGGAAGCCCCGCCCATCGCCCAAGCCTGGATTGTACTCACCAAATTGATAACCGTGATAGCGTAGAGCTAGGAAGGGATGAGCTGGACTGACAAACTGACCAAAAGCTTCCGTAAAATCTGCATCGCTAACCCCACCAGGATCCAATCCCAACTGAATTAACAGATCGTCATTCCGAAACCGTAACGTCTGCTGCGAAAACTCAGCAGCAACTACGTCATCATAGTAATCAGCACCCAAAGTTTCTAAGGCAGGTTCGTAGTTGAGGGCGAGAATTGGATTCATAAATTAGTTGGTTAGTGGTTTAGCGATTTAGTGGTTTAGCAAAAAGACATTGGATGACAGGTGGTACGAGTTGAAAACAAATTGAATGGATGTTTTATTTCAATGAATACATTAAGCGAAGTAAATAATTGCAAATATTTACTAATTAGACATTGCTTGTGATTTAGCTAGTGAGCGTTGCTCATTAAATTGCTAAACCACTATTCACTAAACCACTAAACCACTAAATCCATGACAGACTCTCTAATGTTCAATAACGATGCTTATGTGGTGCTGGAGACAGATCGACCAGAAGAACTGCTTACGCCAGCAGAAATGTTTGCAAAACTCAAACAAATTGTGATTAAATTTGCTGACGATCTGCCGATCGATGTCCAGCAAATTAGTGGTGTCGATCGGCAGGTTCAATATCTGCTTGATACTAGCTGTGAGTTGGATCTAGTCCCAGGCGAATATTTGCAATGGTATGTCGTTAGACTAGAGAAGTAGTTTTCTCGGAGACTTTATCGACAACTAAAGTAAGATTTATTTCCTCTGTGCCATCATCATAATCGACGTGTGCTGTTACACCTGGACCAAAGAATTTAGTAATCTTTTCATTTTTTTCTTGCCAAACATCAAGTTTCATAAAAGGAGAATAAAAATCTAGAGTGAGGGCATAAGTACCACCAATTTCTGATTCTTTGATTCCGGTTAATACTGGTCGATCGTCATCACTAGGAGCCAACCCTAATTTTTCTAAAGCAATATCTAAATGTGCTTCTTGCCCGTACCGATAGCGAGTAACATCTTTACGAATTTGATTGAGTGTATCGGTAGCTTCTTTATCGCGGAGCTTCAGGATACTAGCAGAAGTCAATTCGGTAAAAGGTACTGGTTCGAGTTCTGCCGATTTGAGTGCCAAACCACCCAAGAACAGGGGAATGCCATAGAAGAAACCAATCAGGTTAAAAGTAGGATCGTCGATGGCGTATGCAAAAAAACCGACGAGTGTGAGCAATCCACCAAGATTGATCAGGACTAAGCTGAGAGGAATTTGACGGAACATATCTGTGGATTAAAAAAAGACTGAAGTATTTTTATTATCGGCTAACTTAGCAAGTAGGGGGTAGGGGGATGGGGAGATAGAGGGGTGTGGGGAGTGTGGGGGGATTGGAACTATCGATCGCTAAACCACTATCCACTAAACCACTAAACCACCATTAGCAATTCTGACCAATAATTTGGGAACCATAGATACAGAGGCAGTGCATTGGGCACATTACTTGTCACCCATAAGATTTGGACACAGCAACCATGAGTGTAGATCCCCAAACTCAGAACTTATTTGATGCGATTTTGGCAGTGAATTACGATCGAGTCAAACTCATTGTCGATGCAGGGGTAGGAATCAATCACCCGAACGATCGTGGGCAAACTCCATTGGTGGTAGCTTGTCAGCGGGGTAATTTGGAGATCGTCGATCTGCTCATGGCTGCTGGTGCTCAGATGCAGGTATCTTTAGATCCAGTCGTGTCGTCGGCGGAAGTTACCTACGCTTTCGATCTCGATGAAATTTTTGCAGCTAATGAAGTTTCCGATCGTTTAATCGGTGGTGACAACTCCAAAATATTTGTAGATAGCGAAATTACGATGACTTCGCTGAATAATCCAGCCCAAAAGGTTGAATTTCAGCCGAGCGAAACTTATGCATTCGATCTGAGTCGCGATCTAGACAGGCTTACTGCTGAGAATCAAGAGGAGCCAGATTGCTTGTCAGTGCCGATGGGCGAATGGGAGGCAAATGAAACCTATGTGATGGACAATTTTAATCTGCCGATCCCCGATCCTGACGAAGCTGGTGAAAATTTTGCACAGGAGGGCTTTCTGGTAGATCTGATTCAGCAGCAGGATTCGATCGAAATCGATTCAGCGATTGATGAAGATGGGACTGCCATGAGTGATGACTGGGATGAAGGGGCGACATACGCGATCGATCTTGACGATCTCCATCTCGCCGAACTAATGGGTGGAGCAGCTACAGCACCAATAGCTCTGGAAGTAGTTGCTCCAGAGATCGATGAAGATGGGACTGCCATGAGTGATGACTGGGCAGAAGGGGAGACATATGCGATCGATCTTGACGATCTCCATCTTGCCGAACTAATAGGTGGAATTAAGGAATCTGCAAAATTTGTAGAAGTAATTGCGCCAGAAATCACTGAAATTAGTAGTGCCTCAATCGATACCCATGCCGAAAATGAAACCTATGCGATCGATCTAGGCGATCTCGATCTGTCCAAATTAATCGATGGTATTGATGATAATTTTGAAGGTGGCGACATCTCTGCGCCATTGTCAGAGTATATTCTCACAGACATTGATTCTAGTTTATTTCCAGTAATTGCTGGTGAAGATGAGCCAGACTATACGATCGACGACGATCCGACAGATATTTTTGGACAGCGTGAGTCCAGCTCTGACGCACCGACTCCGACATATGACGAAAATGCGACAAACACCTCGCTGATGGCGGCGGTAATTGATGGCGATCTGGATTTGGTGAAACAATCGATCGAAGCTGGAGCCAGTCTCGATCGCTATGATTGGAATCTCAGCTACGCGCCACTGGGGATGGCAATCGATCGAGGACATGCCGATCTTGTCGAGTGTCTACTAAAAGCCGGAGCCAATCCCCACTGTGGCAGCACATCCACCACCGCGCTGGGTTTAGCCGCTGAAAACGGTGAAGCCGAAATTATGCAGCTATTGCTGGCACGCCGAGTTGATGTCAATACACCGATTGCCCCAGACGGCTGGACAGCCTTACTCGCTGCCATTCAAAATGGACATCGATCTGTCGTCCAATTGTTGGTAGCTGCGGGCGCGAATGTCAATGTCTGGAGCCGTGGTGAGACACCAATCATCCTCGCTGCCAAATCTGAAGAGCGGGATATCTACAACTATCTCTATCCGATCGTCAATACAGCCATTCGCCTATGTGCCGATCGAGATGGCGAACATCTGCTCCAAGCCACCCACAAACGCCGGATTCGGCTCCAAAATCGTCCGATTGAGAAATTCATCGAAATGGCAACAGAGGGCAATATTGCCGAGATAAATCGCGCAATTGAGGTCGGGATTGAAATCGACGAACTTGGTGCCAAAGGGCATACAGCACTGATGGTAGCGGCATATTATGGTCATCGATCGGTTGTCAATGCTTTACTCGCTGCTGGTGCAGATCCCAATCTTCTCAGCGATGACAATGGTTTGGGGGCAGGAATGACTGCGCTAATGTTGGCAGCAGGCAGTTTCTTTGCCAGCAATCGTCAACAGATCGCCAAATTACTCATTGCTGGTGGTGCAGATGTCAATCAGCGTGGTGTCGGCGGCAAAACAGCAATTTTCTATGCCGCACTAGCTGGCTCTGGCTACCAAGATTGTGTTGAAATACTGATCGCTGCTGGTGCCGATCTCGACATCCATAACGATCGTGGGCATACCGTTTTGACATCAGTAGCTACCGCTGAAAATTACTCGATGCTAAATCTGCTGATGCAAGCAGGTGCCTCAACCGATGGATTGGCTTCGATTCAACTGATCCAAGCAGCAGCAGCAGGGAATATGAACCGAGTTCGAGCATTATTAACTGCCAACGTCAATCTCGATCTCGATCGAGGTGCCGCTATTGGCAATGCCGCAGCCGCCGGACATACTCAGATTGTCGAGCTACTAATCCAAGCAGGCGCGAATGTCAATCTCACCGATAAGCTGGGATTCTCTCCGATCGCTAGTGCTGCCTACTCCGGCTATAGTGAAATAGTTAATTTACTAATTGAAGCAGGCGCAGACATTCAAGCCCCCGCTGGTGAGTCGCAAAGTTATTCTGCTCTAGAATACGCCCAAATGGGACTATATCAATTTGATGCTCGCTCACTCACCAGTGCAGCACAGAAGGAAGCATCTAGCCGATCTGATCTAACCCAACCAGCAGATCTTCAACACGATCGAATCATTCGCAAACTTGAGCAATTAGTGAGTCGAGGCTAGTCTCATCCCATTAAATTAGTCAGATTAATTCTCAATAACTTCGCGATCGATCCCGATCGACCCATGATAGGATGTAGCCAGTCGTTGGCAGTCAGCCACGGAAATTAATGGGGAAAGATTGGTGCAAAATCCAACGCTGTCCCGCAACTGTGATGCTTTTAGTCTCTAAATTGAGGCTTGAACTAGCTGAGTCAGAACACCCGTTAATTAAACTACATCACGTTCATCTGCGAGGTACAGGGTGACAAAATATCAATCAAAAAAAGTTGCTAAGTTATTAGCAATGGTTGGTTTGAGCGGCTATCTGATCGCTGGCTCACCGACATCAGCACAGGCGATGCACATTGCCGAAGGCTATCTACCCGTGCAGTGGGCAGTCTTTTGGTGGGTGGTTGCGATTCCCTTCTTTTGGTTGGGGATGCGATCGATCGATCGGATTACCAAGGCTCATCCAGAACTCAAGCTTTTACTAGCACTAGCTGGAGCCTTCACCTTCGTCCTCTCTGCGCTCAAGATCCCTTCTGTCAATGGCAGTAGCTCTCACCCCACAGGCACAGGCTTAGGTACAATTTTATTTGGTCCCCTGGCAATGTCGGTAATGGGTGGATTAGTCTTATTATTTCAGGCGATCTTACTCGCACATGGTGGCATCACCACCCTGGGTGCAAATGCGTTCTCGATGGCAATTGTCGGCCCAATGGTCGCTTATGTCGTGTACAATGCGATCGCCAAAACTGGGCATCCAAAAATTGCCGTCTTCCTCGCGTCAATGCTGGAAGACTTGTGTACTTATCTGGTTACTGCTGTTCAATTAGCTCTCGCTTTTCCTGCCGCACAGGGTGGATTTATGGCAGCTTTTATTAAATTTGTCGGTGTATTTGCCATCACCCAAATTCCCTTGGCAATCAGTGAAGGATTATTAACCTTACTAGTCTGGAACTGGCTCCAAGACTACGGCCAACAGGAATTAAAGACACTCGGACTATTTCAACAGAAAAATAATTTAGATGCAGAAATTATCAATTAATACCTGGCTATTCGGTGGCGCACTGATTTTGTCGATGGCTCCTGTCTTGATTCATCAGGGCAAAGAATTTAAGGCGACAGATAGTATCAATATCACCGCGATCGAACAAGTCAAACCTGGCTACAAACCGTGGTTTGAACCAGTGATAAAACCATCTGGTGGCGAGGTTGAAACCTTTCTATTTGCGACTCAAGCGGCGATCGGATCGGGAGTTGTCTGCTATATTTTAGGACTATATAAAGGTCGAACCGAGCGTCGGAAAATAGATGAAGTCGTGGCAATTGTCAAAGATCGCGATTAGTGCATATTCAGCTTGATACTCTCGCCTATAGCAATCGGCTGCGGCATCTCCCTCCAGCCCAAAAGCTCTGGTTCGCGCTGATAGTGCTGCTACTTGCCCTGATTACCCATTATCCAGTCCAAATCCTCATTTTTATCTGGATGAGCTGCTGGAGCGTAGTTTATGCGGGGATTCCGTGGCGGATCTACAGCTCGATGATCCTGGGGGTGATGACATTTCTGATTACCAGTATGCCAGCGTTGGCGATCGAGTATGCTGGCACTATCTCTGGAGATATTCAGTCTGATGTTTTGTGTCAGATAGCTGGATGGGGCGGACATATTTACCTCAGCCGTCAGGGTTTGATTCAGGCGATCGAAGTTTTGATTCGATCGTTGGCGAGTACTTCCGCGCTATTCTTTATAGTATTGACAATTCCGGCGATCGATCTGGCAACTACTGCCCAAAAAATTGGTTGTCCGCAGATCCTAGTCGAATTAGCTTTGTTGGTTTATCGATTTATCTTTCTATTAGCAGACACAGCCCAAAAGATTGTCACCGCCCAAGTTTCGCGCGGTGGTTATCGAATTAATCGGCTGAGAATATATAGCTTGAATTTACTAGTGCGCCAATTAATTGGGCGCACGGCTAGTCGTTATCAGCAGTTAACGTTAGGAGTAACCGCACGCGGTTTTCAGCAAGAATTTAGATTTTGGCAACCGCTACAATATCAATATTCACCTCGCTATGCGAGAGAATCAATCATTGGTTGTGTAATCTTAATTATTGGCGAGATATTATATCTGCATAGATAAGTTACTCACCATTCACCATCCACACTTCTTCTTGCGAAGAGGTTTCACCAACGGCTACGCTCAGTGCAAGCCATCCACTCCACCAATGATTAATGATGAATACTTACTAGAATTCAAAGATATCTACTATAGCTATCCGATGGCAAAATCTCCAACTTTAACAGGTTTAAGCTTTCGGTTGCCGAAAAATAAAAAAACAGCAATTATCGGTCAAAATGGTTGTGGTAAATCCACCATGTTTCTGATTGCCGATGGATTGTGTCAACCCGATCGAGGTACAGTTACTTTAGACAATACTCCACTCACATTCGATCGAGCATCCTTGAATCGCTGGCGACAACGAGTAGGGCTAGTATTTCAAGATCCCGAACAACAACTAGTCGCACCAACTGTGGCTGCTGATGTTTCTTATGGACTGTGCAATCAAGGATTAGCAGATGCAGAAGTTGCCGCAAAAGTAACTAAAACTCTCGCTGATTTCCAACTAGAAAATCTGGCGATGTCACCCCTCCAACACCTCAGCTTGGGTCAAAAAAAACGAGTCAGTATTGCAGGTGTGATGGCATTGCAACCCGAATTATTGCTATTAGATGAACCCACTGCCTACCTCGATCCGATTCAAACGCGAAACCTCCTGGCGGAATTAGATGCGATCGCCAAATTAGGTACTACTCTATTAATTGCTACCCACGATTTGGATTTTGTTTATCAATGGGCGGATTGGGTATTGGTGATGGAACAAGGACAAATCATCGCTGAAGGTGAAACAATTGCCGTCTTTGAGCAGCTTCGATCGATGCCTGATTTTCAATTAGGAATGCCAATACTATCGCAAATGTGGTTGCAGTTAGCCAATAAAATGCCACAACTTCCAGCTCCCAGATCGATCGAGGAATTTAATCTTTATCTAGAAAAATATCTGGCTCAACGCGATCGTTAGTAGATTCAACTATCCACAACCTGGTTAAATAATTCGTGACTGCGATCGATAATTTCGCCATTAAAAGTTTTGACAACGTGCTCTGTTGCTGCTTGAAGAATGGGATCGAGATCTGGTTCTTCTAGCTCTATTTCTGGCGTATGTTCTGCACGCTCTACATCGATCGATTCTGGTGGTTCGGCGAAATCTAGTGATGGATCTGATTCAAATAAATCGACTGGGGCTAATGGTTCTGGCTGCGCTACTACAGGTACTTGCGGCGGTGTGACTATTGGTGCTGGCGGCTTAATTAGTTCGGGTTCTGGCGGCGTAATTATTGGCTCTAGCGGCTTAACTAGTTCGGGTTCTGGCGACGTAATTATTGGCTCTGGAATTACTACTGGGATTGCGACGGGAGCGGCTACAGGTGGCTCTGGTGGTTTTGCTGAAATTGTAAAACTACTCGGCTGGGCTTGAATTTTGCCCATCACATCTAGTTTCACTGAAATCGATCGACCAAACATAGTACTAAACACTTTACTCAGTTCTGGTACCTTGCCACTCGCGATCGACTGCATCGTACTTGATTTCATCGCCACAATTGCTTGCGTTTCTGAAACTACGACCAACTTGCCAAAGGGTTTGAATAAGTCTCTACTAGCGGGTAGAAGCTGCTGTAAGACCTGTTCCCAGGTTTGAACGAGGTCAACAGTGCCGATTGGTGCTGGGGCTACTATGGGGGCAACTGGAGCAACTGGTGTAGGTATGGCAACTGGAGCAACTGCCATACTCGGCGGTTGCATTGCTGGCGGCTGGGAAACTTGGGGGCTAATCGATGGTGATGGTGGGGGCGTAATAGCGACGGGAGCTGGTGACTGCTGGGTGCTGACTGTCAGTAGCCCCAAGATGGCAATCTCCAACCACAGTTGGGGTTGAGTCGTATGCTTGAGCTGGATTTCACTATCTTTGAGATATTTTTGACCATTGAGAATCCAGTTCAGCTCCCATGTTTTGGCAATATTCACCAATTCTGTCCAAGTCTCACTGGTGAGCGCGACTAGATCTGGACGCTTGGGGGCAGTCTTGGCAATTAGCAGATCGCGATAGCAACCCGCGAGATTTTGGAGCACAGTTAGGGGTTCTTTGCCCCGTTCGAGAATAGTGCGAGTCAGATCGAGTAGACTTTCAGGGTCGGCTTTAGCGATCGAATGTAATAGATCCAATAAATCTTGTTCGGGTACCGATCCGATCGCATCGTACACTCGATCGGGTGTAATCTCGCCATCGAGCAAACTCAACCTGTCGAGCAAGCTCTCAGCATCGCGCAAGCCACCTTGGGCAATTTGGGCAATTAATTTTACTGATGGCGGATCGATTGAGATCTCTTCGATTCCGGCAATATAAGTCAAATGTTTGACCATCGCATCCACCGGAATCCGCCGATAATCAAATCGCTGACAACGGGAAATAATCGTCGGTAATACCCGTTGTGGATCGGTAGTTGCGAGGATAAATACCACCCGATCCGGCGGCTCCTCCAGCGTCTTCAGCAGCGAATTGAATGCCGACGTAGTGAGCATGTGACAATTGTGAACCAATAATCCATTAGCCACAAAATTGTGATTATCCTCAACCTCAAGATCGTAGACTCGTTCAACTCCAGCGCGGTTGACAGATTTTACCGTCTCCAAACTTGTATGCCATTGATGGGATGGAATAAATTCGTAAGTCTTCCAACCACTGGCGACTTGTATTGGCGTTAAAGCCGATGTAATAGTATGGGGGCTTTTGTTTGTCTCTTTGGTAGGACTTAATATTTGCTGCGTAGCCGAGTGCCGCAAGCCAATCAGCGATAAGTTGGTTTTCTGCCAAGGAATAGCCTTGCGTGTGGAGATGGATGCTAGGGCTTCCTTGCTCCCAGATCCCATGTCCTTTGACGTAAAGGTGTTTTTTCCAGTAAGACTGGATGCTGTGCAGGGTACAGCCAGATTGTAGATATGTGGGAATAGGTAATTTTGACCCGCAACCACAGGCACAGATGGGTCTAAGTTCTTCTGCTTGTTGTTGGACTGAAAGATTGGTGACAGGATTTTCATCTCTGGTTTCAGTGATTGAGCCTCGATCCATCCGCGATCCGTCCTAATTAAATGATTTCCAGTGCAGCTAATTTCTCGCTCAGTGGTTTTAATTGTCAAAGTTGACTTCTCGCCACGTTCGACCCATCTGAGTACCTGTTTCCATTCCCAGGTATCATGATTATCGTTATAGCTTAAGACCTTTTGACCAACTAATGTTCGATCGTCAATTCGCATCCAACCGTTGCTGGTCAAAACCAGACTATCACCAGTCAAACATTCATCGATCGTGTAAACCTTATAGCGACACTGTACGGGGGCATATTGAGCGCGTTCGATGATCTCACGGATATTATCGACACCTGTATTACTGGCAGCATCGATTTCGATAATATCTAGCGCAGCACCAAGCGCGATCGAACTACATACCTCACAAATCCCACAAGGTTGCGCTGTAGGTACCTGACTCGCCATACAATTAAGGGACTTCGCTAGAATTCGCGCACTAGAAGTCTTGCCCGTACCGCGTGGTCCCGTAAACAGGTACGCGGGGGCAATCTTCTGAAGTCGGAGTGCATTAGTCAAGGTAGTAGAAATCGCCTCTTGCCCGACCAGATCCGCGAAAGTTTGTGGTCTATATTTATGATGTAGAGGTATATGTGCCATCTGCGGGATAAATAGAAGAAGGTCGATCGAAAGTACTATCTCTCAATTGAGGTGATTTGCCTAGCACTACCCTCTACGATACTCTAGATCGAATGTACCTAAAATTGTGCATCCAAGGAATCTGTAAATGTTGAAAAAAATCTGGCAATCATTCATGAGGTGGTTTCGTAAATTGTCGAAACGAGGAGCAGGTAGATCGATAGTCGCCACTGCCGCTGAGTTACCACCGCTTGATGATACCGATCGAGAGTACCTATTCATGCAGTTGCTCGAAGGCGTAGCACACGGCTGGCAACAACCTCGCGCGATCGGCTTTTTTAACAAAATTAGGCAACGTGTCCGCAAATCCGAGTGGCTCGAATGGCTGGATCGATTTGGCAATAGCCTAGTTCAATCACCCGTTCCTAATTATGAACTAGCCGGACGGATGGTGCAATTGGCCGAACTCGACTGTGGTGAGATTGGCGATCTAGCTGGATCTTACGGTGCAAAGTTGCTCAATCGTCAAGCCGAAGAATTTGCCGACTTACTGCCGATTATGGAATTTGATGCTCTGGGTGCCGGATCTGCCAGTCCGTTCGAGCAGTTTCCCGAAATACCAGCAGAACTATTAATCGACAACGATCCGATGGATTCGCCGCCATCCCAGTCTTTTGCCTCCCAGTCAGACGACGAAAATGCACCTTCCGAGACTCGTGAGATTACCCTCGAAGAATTTTCGGCAATGCTGCACAAAGATCCCAGCTTAGTCGCCGAGCTAGCAGAACAATTTGGAGTCGAAACCACCGATCCGCAAGAGATCGTCGAGCTAGTCATCGCCCAAATGCAGCAACAAGTCTCAACCCCCAGCGGCGATCTCGGTTCGGCTTCCCTCGACTCCGCTCAGGACAAGCCGCTCACCGACCAAGATCGAACTGAATCCTCAGATTCTAATATCGACCGAGATCGAGTTGTCGGTTCGGCTCCGCTCAACGACCAAGATCGAATAGTTAGTGAGCAAGGCCAAATTGAAAATCCAATTCATCCTGTGGTCAGTGAGCGGAGTCGAACTGAACTCCCTGCCCCCCCTCCCCCACCAGCTCCAAAATTGGAATACAAGCCTGAAGATCCCTGGAGTGCAGATCGAGCTGCTACTCACGGCGGGGAACAGCTTCCAGAAGCAGTCAATACGCCCGATCGAGGAGTGTAATCGTCCATGAGTAGAATTAAAGATTTATACACCGATGGAGCTTGCTCCGGCAATCCTGGCCCTGGTGGGTGGGGTACAGTTGCTTATTATGATGACGGTAGCTGCCACGAACTCGGCGGACGCGATCGAGCAACAACAAATAACCGGATGGAGATGCAAGCCGCCATCTCTGCCCTCGAATTTTTTGCGGAGACTAGTCAAACGCAACAATGCGTCCTCTACACCGATAGTGAATACCTGATCAAAGGGATCACTCAATGGCTGAAAGGCTGGAAGAAAAAAGGTTGGAAAACCGCTGCTGGTAAAGATGTCCTCAACAAAGACTTGTGGGAAAAACTGGACATCCTCGATCGACAAGTCCAAGCCCAAACCAAAGTCCCCGTCTCCTGGCAACATGTACGCGGACATTCTGGTAATGTCGGGAATGAACGCTGCGACACGATCGCCAGAGGCTTTTCTAGCGGTCAGCCACCACAACTCCGGCAACGCCCTACAATAGAATCAGCTCCAGTTAAACAGAACTCTGCAAATCGTTTAGCACCCATTCCCTCTCCACCTGAGTTACAAATCGTCCCCATGTTAGAAGAACAGATCGTTCATACCGAAAGTACCGAACATATCCCCCGCGAAGTCCGCGTCGCCCATCTCCACCACCTGATCGACACATTGCGAATCGCCGATGAAATTGCCAAGGGTAGTTATCTGATTGCTAGTTCCGAACTTGCCGACTTAATGGATATCAACGCCAGTGCCGTCACCAGTCGCGGCGATAGCTGGGCATGGCGCAACTGGATCGTGTCTAGAGTCCGGCGAGAAGGAAACCAGATTTTATGGCAATTGGAACGTGTCGATGGGGAATAGTTGATAGTTGATAGCTAATAGCTCGTAGGGTGGGCACTGCCCACCATCTGGGATTCAAGCTAAATTATCAGCACTCTTATTGACGTTCCAGCCTCGATCGAACTCACATCCACAGGTATCATTACCAAAGCATTGGTACCTGCGAGATTAATCAAATTTGCCGAACTGTGATTGCCACCCGCCAGACTAAACTGATACCGCCCCTCAACTAACTCCAGCTTCCCCCAAAGATAAGTTTCCCGCTTTCCATCAGCAGTTAAATTCTGACTAGTCATCGCCTCAATCCAAGTCGGTTGCCAATTAGATTTCGGCAAACCTGCCAACTTCGCCATTGCAGGTTGCACAAATCGCCAACAGCTCACCAACGCCGAAACTGGATTCCCTGGTAGCCCAAAATAAACGATCGATCGAGTATCCCGTTTAAACTTTGCCACCGTCAACGGTTTTCCTGGCTTGATCGCCACCGCCCGCACCCGAATATCGCCACCCAACTCAGCTAATATCTCCTCTACATAGTCATAATCGCCGACAGAGACACCTCCCGTCGAAAGTACTAAATCTGCCGAATCGATCGCTTCAGACATCGCAGCGGTCAATTTTGATCGATCGTCAGGGATAATTCCCAGGCAGATCGGGATCCCCCCAGCTTGCTGAACAAACGCGGCTAAAGCATACTGATTTGAATCGACTATTTGCCCTGGCTTCAAAGCTCGATCCGGTGTCACCAATTCATCCCCAGTCGAGAGGATTGCCACACGGGGACGACGGTAAACCTTTACTTCACTGCATCCCGTCGCTGCCAGAATCGCGATTTCAGCCGGATTTAGCACCGTACCCGCAGCCAACAGCGGATCGCCAACCTTAGCGTATTCGCCCCGCTGCCGAATAAACGATTTTGCAGTGGGAGTAATCTGAATTTTGACAAAAGTTTTTTGCACCCGCTGAGTATGCTCCTGCATCACGATCGTATCCGCACCCGCAGGTACAATCGCCCCAGTAAATATTCGCGCCGCTTCTCCCGATTGAATCTCTCGCTGCGGCTGATATCCCGCTGGAATTTCTTCTACCACTTCCAGCGTAATCGGATGCTTGGGCGTACTCGATCGCACATCACTAAACTTGACCGCATAGCCATCCATCGCCGAATTATCCCAGTGGGGAAAGTCTACCTGACTAGATATCGAGCGTGCCAAAATTCGCCCTGTTGCCAGAGTCAGATCGACGGTTTCTATTTCACTCAAAGGTTGGACTAAACTGAGAATAATCTTTTCGGCTTGAGATACAGGCAGCATTTTTAGGGAAGTATGAGTGTAAGAGTCGTCGGGAAGTAAATACAAGTAAAGATTAAAATGTCACAAATGAAATGGGAACAGCTTCTATCCCGCAAACGTTATGGAGTCAGTCAGCCAGAAAAAATTGAAGAAGGGCGCAGTCACTTTCAGAAAGATATCGATCGAATCATCTTTTCTAGTTCCTTTCGGCGACTAAATCACAAGACTCAGGTACATCCACTGCCTCAGAATGATAACATTCACACCCGTCTTCCTCACAGCCTGGAAGTTTCTTCCGTTGGTCGCAGTTTGGGCAAAAAAGTCGGCGAAAGGTTACGTGAAGAGTTAAAACAAATTGCGATTGAACCATCGGATTTGGGGGATATTGTCCAAGCCGCCTGTCTCGCTCATGATATCGGCAATCCCCCGTTTGGACATTCCGGTGAAGAAGCAATTAGAGACTGGTTTAAAGAAAATTCAACTCAGCCGTTTCTGCAAGATTTGAGTCCCAAGCAGCTCGGTGACTTTACTAATTTTGAGGGCAATGCTCAAGGATTTAGGATTATTACTAAGCTTGAGTACTATTTACTCGAAGGTGGAATGCGGCTGACTTACGCGACGCTGGGCACATTTCTCAAGTATCCCTGGACATCCGATCTGTTGCTCAAAGCAGGTAAGAAAAAGTATGGATGCAGTCAATCAGAGCGGAAAATTCTTCAAGAAATTGCCACAGAGCTAGGTTTGATCGAGCAAGAAAAAACAGCTTGGTGTCGTCATCCCCTGGCATATCTGGTGGAAGCGGCGGATGATATTTGCTATGCTCTTATCGACCTCGAAGATGGGATTGAGATGGGCTTTTTGACCTATGAAGAGGTAGTCGAGATTCTCAAAACCGTAGTTGATTTCGACCAGATTTCTCTATTTCATCCTAGCTGTGAAGGTGACGATCTGCGTAATCGTAAAATTGCGATCGCCCGTGGCAGAGCAATGAATGTATTGATTGATGGCGTTGCTGATACTTTCATTCAACAAAAAGATTATCTCTTAAATGGCAGTTTTATTTACAACGATCTCATTGAAGCTTGCGGTGGCAATGTCCAGCAATGTATTAAATTAGCCAAGCATACTGCCCAGCAAAAGATATTTAATAATCCCCGCAAGTTGCAGTTAGAGATTGGAGCTTATGCGATCGTTGAAATATTACTAGATTCTTTTATCAAAGCTGCCTATGCGTTTAAAATCCATCAGGATGGAGAACCCTTTTCGTTTAAACACGGTAGAATGTTGGAACTGATGGGTAGTCACAAGCCCAAAAAAAGCTGGTCTTTGTATCACTCTTATATGCACGTTCTGGATTTTATCTCAGGCATGACTGACAATCATGCGACTCATATCGCCAAGCAGCTTCGGGGCATGGGTGAGTAAGGTTCAGTTGGCTCAGTCTAGATTATGACAACCACTGCTCTAAATGATCGATCGAAGTAAAGTCTAATAGATCTTCGCCTAATAACTCCAATCGCTCTAGAGATAAAGCCTCGATTTTAGCCAGCAGAGTAGGATTAATATTTCCCAATTTCCGATTTAGCAACCGAATAACTAAAGCTCTAGCCTCCTCAACCCGCCCTTGAGTGATGCCTTTTATTTCACCGCGCTGTTCGCCGCGTTGTTCACCGCGCTGTTCACCGCGCTGTTCACCCACTAGCTCGGCAGCTTGAAGCTTCTCTAAAAACAACGGTGATAACTGCATCATCAGATCCTCTTCCTCTGCTTCTTTAATCTCTCTGGCTTCCCGAATCAAATTGGCATGTAGATCGAACAATTTTCCCATGCAAGCGCGAATCTGAAAAATTGTTGGTGGATTCCGAAACGGCTCCATCACAAAGTTAGTTCGAGCAATCTTACCTAACAAACCCAATTCAGGAGTCGGTTGAGTTGCAGCATCTGGTTGAAAATAGACATCTACTTCTCGAACTTCAGAGCTAATTTTAAACGAAGTTTGAACTTCGCCGAACGGAGATAATAAGGATTCTAAAAAACCTTTAGCAAACTCGTCGTGGGGGAATCGAGTCATGGGGACAACCCAGGGTAGTTGAGACGAAACACTTTGCTCATTAATCGCCCCCCTTCAATGCCTTGTTAAAATTCTGGCGATAGGCACCATTGACGATGTAGCAAACTGGCCAGAGCAATGCTAGGACAATTTTGGTCGGTAAAGTGCGTTGATAATTAGTCCTGTTGAAATTGCGGGAAAACTTCCAGACTCCAAACCCATATGCGCCGACTAAGCCAATCACAACGAATTGCATACGTTTTGCCCAAATCTTGATTAATGACGGTTGTTACAAAATCGGCGATCTAATTGCCCTATGATGACAATCTACAGTTCTATTTTAGCCAGATCTGCGTGAATTGTCGATCGAGATAAATATATTAACCTATGCGATCGAGCGGCGATCGGCTTCAAGAATAGATTAACAATTAAGATATATTGGGCGAACACCTCCCTGGAAAAGAAGATATGCAAGTGCGCGCAGTATTAATGGCTGGCGGTTCGGGGACGCGACTAAGACCTTTGACCTGCGAACTACCCAAACCAATGGTACCAGCGATCGATCGACCGATCGCCGAGCATATTATCAATTTGCTCAAACGTCACCAGATTAATGAAGTAATTATCACGCTGCACTATTTACCAGAAGTGATTCAGAATTACTTTGGTGATGGGAGTGAGTTTGGGGTCAAGATTCACTATGCAGTGGAAGCGGAGCGGGCACTGGGTACGGCTGGCTGTGTCAAAAATGTTGAAGAAATGCTATTGAGTACATTTCTGGTGATTAGTGGTGACAGTCTCACAGATATCGACTTGACTGGTGCGATCGAATTTCACCGCCAGAAGGGTGCTAAAGTGACGATTATTCTCACCCAGATCCCGAATCCAGTTGATTTTGGAGTAGTAATTATCGATGAAGATAAACGGATTCGGCGGTTTCTGGAGAAGCCTTCGGCGAGTGAGGTATTTTCGGATGCGGTGAATACGGGGATCTATATTCTAGAGCCGGAAGTATTGGACTATCTCCATCCCGATACTGAGGCTGATTTTTCCCAAGATTTATTTCCGCAGTTGCTGAAGCATAATATCCCGATGTACGGCTATGTTGCCGATGGTTATTGGTGTGATATCGGTCAAGTGGATACTTATCGGGAAGCACAGTACGACGCACTACGGGGTAAGGTCAAGCTCGATTGGCCATTTCCCGAAACTAGCCCAGGTATCTGGATTGGGGCGAATACCTATATCGATCCGAGTGCGATGATTGAGGCTCCAGCGGTAATTGGTGCCAATTGTAAAATTGGGGCGCGGGTAAAAATTTCCGCTGAGACAATAGTAGGTGATAATGTCGCGATCGGTCGCGGTGCCAATCTCAAGCGGCCGATTATTGGTAATGGCTCGATCATTGGCGAGGATGCCCAGCTTCGGGCTTGTGTGCTAGCGCGTGGGGTGAGGATCGGTCGCGGTGCTCAAGTGCTGGAAGGGGCAATTTTGGGGGCGTTATCGAATGTCGGTGAGGAGGCTAAAATTAATCCCAATGTGCGAGTCTGGCCGAACAAAGAGATCGAGCCGCTGGCGGTGCTAAATCTCAATTTGATTTGGGGTCAAATTGCCCACCGAAATTTGTTCGCCCAAAGGGGTGTGCAGGGATTAGCTAATATTGATATCACGCCGGAATTTGCGGTCAAATTGGGTGCTGCTTATGGTTCTACGTTGCTACCAGGATCTCAGGTAACAGTCTCTCGCGATCAACGCAATGTATCACGAATGGTATCTCGATCGCTGATTGCTGGCTTGATGTCCGTGGGGATTAATATTCAAGATCTAGAATCTACCGCCATTCCCGTCGCCCGCAAAATTATCTACGCCCTGCGTCAGCGTCAAGATGAAGTTACGGTAATTGGGGGGATTCATGTGCGGCTACATCCCGATCGCACAGACTCAATCCTAATCGAATTCTTTGACGATCGCGGGATCAATATTTCCACCACTCAAGAGAAAAAGATCGAATCAGCCTACTTCAAAGAAGACCTTCGTCGCGCGCGAATTCCCGAAATCGGTGATGTCAACCGCTTTTCCCAAGGGATGGACATCTACAAATCCGCCTTCCAAAAACAACTCAACATCGATGCCATTCGTCATGCTGGTACCAAGGTAGTCGTGGATTATGTCTACGCTGTCTCTGGGGCAATCTTGCCGCTGCTATTATCAAAATTTGGCTGTGACGCAGTGGTACTCAACGCTAGTCTCAGCCAGACATCCCTGACAGCCAACGAACGGGAAGCCTTACTCAATCAACTCGGACATGTGGTAGTCGCCCTCAAAGGTTCCTTTGGGGTGCAAGTCTCTGCCCACGGCGAACAGCTCATCCTCGTCGATGAAGAAGGCGTGCCGATTCGGGGGAATATGCTCACCGCCCTGATGGTGCAAATCGTCCTCACAGCCTATCCTGGCGGTACCGTAGTCGTCCCCGTCCAAGCATCTAGTGCGATCGAACAAATTGTCCGGCGGCATGGCGGCAAAGTCAAGCGGACTAAAGCCAGTCCCACAGCTCTGATGGAAGCCTGTCAGCAGCTCCCCAATGTTGTATTGGGTGGTAGTGGCGAAATGGGCTTTATCTTCCCCGAATTTCATCCTGGCTTCGACGCAATGTTTTGCATTGCCAAACTAATTGAAATGCTCACCCGTCAAGAACGTTCCCTCAGTAGTCTCCGTGCCGAGCTACCGCGCGTCTTCTATCGCAATCACTCCCTCCGCTGCCCTTGGACAGCCAAAGGCGGCTTGATGCGGCATATCCTCGAAAATCATCAGCCCGAATATCTAGATACCGAAGATGGAGTCAAAATCATCAATTATCAAGACGACAGATGGGTGTTAATTCTCCCCGATGCTGGCGAACCTCTGGTGCATATTTATGTCAATGGTAACGATCGCAATTGGGTCGATGAAACCATGCGCGAATACCGTCAAATCGTCCAAGATTTCATCGAACAGTATCGTCAGACTAGTGATTAGATCGATCGAAAAATATAAGCAACAGAATTCAGTTATTTTATGAGTTATTTAGAGACTGTGGCTGATTTCTATTCAGAAGTCGCTCAAACACCAGAAGTCGGATTGTGCTGTGTTCAAAGTACCCCACTACAACTCCCTGGATTGCATATTCCCGACATCATGCAGGAGATGAATTATGGCTGTGGTAGCACCGTTCATCCGTCGGAGCTAAACGATGAGCCGACAGTATTGTATCTAGGCGTAGGTGGTGGATTGGAGGCTCTCCAGTTTGCTTATTTTAGTCGGCGGGTAGGTGGAGTAATCGCGGTCGATCCGGTAGCCAAAATGCGTGATGCCGCAGCACGTAATCTCAATTTAGCGGCTGAGTCTAACTCCTGGTTCGATCCAAGTTTTGTCGAGATTCGATCGGGTGATGCTTTTGAACTACCCGTACCTGATGAATCTGTCGATGTGGTGGCTCAAAATTGTTTATTTAATATCTTTGAGCCAGCGGATCTCGATAAAGCTTTAGCTGAAGCCTATCGAGTACTCAAACCAGGTGGTAGACTGCAAATGAGCGACCCGATCGCCACGCGCCAAATACCGTTACACTTACAGCAGGATCGGCGATTGCGGGCAATCTGTCTATCTGGTGCAATGATCTATGATGAATATACAGAGCGGATTATTGCCAGTGGTTTTGGGCAGATCGAAATTCGTGCCCGTCGCCCTTATCGATTATTAGACGCGCATAGCTATCAATTAGATCGGCATTTACTACTCGAAAGCCTCGATTCAGTCGCTTTTAAAGTACCAGTTCCTGATGATGGAGCCTGTATATTTACAGGCAAAACTGCGATTTATGCGGGGAAAGAAACAGTTTTTGATGATTTAGCAGGGCATATATTACCACGCGGTTTACCTACAGGAGTTTGTGACAAGACAGCGGCAAAACTGGCAGCGTTATTAGCCGCTGAATGTATCATTACCCCCTCAACTTGGCACTATCAAGGTGATGGCTGTTGTTAAGTAATCGATCGTTGACAGCAAAAATGGAGTATTTTTGCTGTCAACCACTTAAATATCCAACAATGTATCTACCCAAGCTGGTGCTTTGGGAATAGGATTGCCTAGTTTTTCAAATATCAAAAGTGCGACTAGATGAACGACGAACAGATAGACAAAATTGTTAAATAAGATCAGCACGATCGCCAAAGTTTGAATTACCATTAAACTTGGTTCGGCTAGGATGCCCAATCGAATAAAAATCCACTCAGCTAGATCGTGAATTCTGGCCATCGAATACATCCACAGGTCTTCCCCAAGGAAGGCTGATGTCAGCCAAAATCTAAAGAACACGCCGATGCAATCTAGTAATGCACCGAGCGAGATCGAAGTCAGCCAGCTCGACTGTCTGCGCCAACAGGCTCCCAGTTGTACCCCCATCAATCCATAGGGAATCACAAACAGGATACTCCGAGTCGGCCCTAGCAGCACTGACAATAACAATCCAGACACCAAAGCCGTCATCCATCCCGCTCGCTGTCCCCAGCGCAAATAGATCAACGCAATCGGAATCGGGAAAAAGATCCTAAATACAGGGACCCCAGGCAAATAGTAACTAAATAGCCACAGTAAACTCGCCGTACTTGCGAGGAAAGCGGTTTCTACCAAAACAATCGGTGGCTTGCCAGTCGGAGCCGCAGTCACCTTTGTTGTTTGCTCTTCGGGGGGGGATGGATGCTTTAGGGGAGATGCCAATGGACTACCTCGATCGCATGTGCGATCGACTAAATGAGTTATGATAAAGATCGGTTGGATAAGCCTGTCAATTCTTATTGTAAAGCGACTCACTACCAATCTAAATAGTCAGCATCTCAATTAGTAAAATCGGCTGAGATCGAGTTGCTCAAACATTTGATATGTCGGAACTTAGCACAAATCTCAATAATCTAGACACGTTCGCCAGCATCGCTCCGAACATCGCCTTCAATCCCGCTCAGATTGAGATTCGTCCGGTCAAAGAAAATGAAATCCACTATGTTGCTGACATTATTACGCGCAGCTTTCATTTCGATCGAGGCTGGATGGCGTGGTTTACACCATTATTTAAAATCGGGATTGCCGAAGATCTGCGGAATCGACTTCGCACCCGCGTCCCCAGCGCGCTTCATAGCAAACCCCAGCAGCAAGTTTGCTCGATCGCACTGTGTATCGATCGAGAACAATCGCATATTTCCGGTACCGTAGAGGTAGGTGTCCGTACTGCCGAACGCTATCGCCAAAATCATCATCGCTACGTTTATCTCTCCAATCTAGCCGTCAGCAAAGACTTCAGGCGGCGTGGAGTTGCCCAGAAACTGATTGAAAGGTGCGAACAACAGACGGTAGAATGGGGCTACACCGAGATCCATCTCCATGTGATGGGCAAAAATGAACGGGGTCGCAATTTGTACCAAAAACTTGGCTATGAGGTCGTTTCCAGCGAGTTGGTGTGGTCGATTATTCCCTGGCATCGTCCAGAACGATTATTTTTACGCAAACAACTGGGGATTAGTGGTTTAGTGGTTTAGTTGCTAGTGGTTTAGATCTGTAGGTTGGGTTGCGGATGCGCGCTCCTCGGGTTCCCCGTTCGCGGAGCGTCTCCAAAGGAGAGGGTTTAGCGGACCAAGCAGAGGAATGAAACTAGGGCATACCCCACAAATGAGACAACCCAACACACTCAACCTTTTCCCAAATAAGTAGTCGATGAGGCTTTAATCGATCGAGAATTCAGGTAGCATATTCTTAGCATGGGAGATTTAGTGGAGAATATCAATGTTGAAGATTCAAACAGCTCAGAGATTATTACCAATTTTTGCTTTAGCTAGCTGCCTAGTTGCCTCTGTGCCTGGGATTGTTAGAGCCGATAGTTTGCCTGGGTTTACGTTATTCAGTGGGATCGAACAGGGAAATCAGCTTGCTTATCGGTTAGACTCAGGGAATAGAAGCACTACCGATCGATATCGGCTCAAGATTCCTGGTTCAAAAATCAACCGCCTTGGTGCAGCCCAAATTCAGATTACTTATCCTGACTACTTCAAAGGCAAGTTTGACGATAAAGCAGTAGAAGTATTTGTGGGTGATAAATTAGTCCCCGTGCAGGCTGTCAAGTGGGATCGAGAGCGTCAAACCATCGAAATCGATCTCGCCCAACAGCTCAAAACCAAAGGTGAAATCGAAGTTGTCCTCAGCAATGTCCAGAATCCCGACAGCAGCGGCATGTATTATTTTAGCTGTCAAGTCAAGAGCAGTGCTGATTTTCCCCTAGCTCGATACGTCGGTACCTGGATTCTAAGTATCGATTAGCACGCAGTTACTGCGTCTGCATAACACACCTTCAATAAATAACCCAGCATCCTCTTCAGATGTTGGGTTATTTTGTGTCTGGAAACGTCTGGAGCAGATAGATTCAGGCTCATTTGAGGATCGTAATCGAAAGAAACTAGTTGACGAGTGAAGGATCTGCGAGTAAAGGTGGGAATGCTATAAATAACGGCTGATTAATTAACTTATATCCTGCACCGATACATAAAGACTAGTAAAAGCAGAGATCTTTGGATACCCCTACAGGTTAATTGTGTAGGGTTGCCCTTCATGGGTACCCTGGATCTACGATTACCACTAGTATGTTCAAACTGGTGCAAGATATGAGTTAATCCAGTCAGATCGATGACTGAGCATCGGCATTTACGAGTATCAGTAAGATCCAGATCTTTTCAGATCTAAATTTTTTTAAAAGCACACTTGAGAATAGTCTATGTCAAGTCAATCCTTGTACAAATCAGTAGAATACGATGAATCAGCAGCCTCAGATTTAGATCTGCAAGGTATGAACATGGATGAAGATAGTCTGCGGACATCTTTGCCAGAATTGTTTGAGCCAGATCTAGATAGTACTGCGGTGCCAAATGCGGCTAAAAATCTTTACTACAGTAAAGATTTGGTACGCATATACCTCCAAGAAATTGGCAAAGTGCGACTGCTAGACAGAGATGAAGAAGTCGCCGAAGCGCAATTCGTGCAACGCTATGTCCAATTACTCGAACTCCGCGCTGATGCCGCCGAACAGGTAAAGATTGGCAAAAGTGATGACCTAGCAATCTTACAGTACGTCGAGTCAGTCGAGATTCACGATCGATTGACAGCCCAATTGGGGCATCGTCCTTCCCTGGAACGCTGGGCGAGTATGGCAGGTATCTCTGTAGCCGAACTCAAGCCGAGATTGACCGCTGGCAAGCAAAGGTGGGCAGAACTAGCTGGAGTGAAAGTTGCCGAAATCGACGGCATTCAGACCTCAGGTATCCGCGCTAAGGGACATATGATCGAGGCGAATCTCCGACTCGTGGTTTCTGTTGCCAAAAAATATCAAAATCGTGGCTTGGAACTCTTGGATCTGATTCAAGAAGGGACGATGGGTTTGGAGCGAGCGGTAGATAAATTCGATCCAACTAAAGGTTATCGGTTTAGTACCTATTCATACTGGTGGATTCGCCAGGGAATTACCCGCGCGATTGCGACTCAGAGCCGGAATATTCGCCTCCCCGTCCACATTACCGAAAAGCTGAACAAGATCAAAAAAGTTCAACGAGATCTGAGTGTCGCTACTGGAAGATCGCCCAAATTGGAGGAAGTTGCGGCAGCGATGGATATGACGCTGGTACAGTTGCAAGAAGTGCTGATGCGTGTCCCTCGATCGGTATCATTGGATGTAAAGGTGGGCAAGGATCGTGATACAGAATTGGGCGATATGCTCGAAGCTGATGATGTCACCCCAGAGCAACTGATGATGCGGGAGTCACTTCAAGGCGAACTCGTGATTCTACTGGCAGATTTGACCGATCGAGAGCGGGAAGTAATTTGTCTCCGGTTTGGGCTAGGATATGAACAAGCGCATTCTCTGGCTGATATTGGGCGGTTACTGGATCTTTCTCGCGAACGTGTCCGTCAAATCGAGTCCAAAGCTCTCCAAAAACTACGTCAACCCAAACGTCGCAACCGTGTGCGGGACTATCTAGAATCAATGAATTAGTTTTTAAAAATGGGGGTAGTTTTTGAATTGCCCCTACCAAATCTTTGCCATTTGCAGCCTAAATCCTGAATATTAGACCTCTTGCGTGAATCCAGAATTGCTCATACTTTGACCAGTTAATTAAAATCTAAAAGTCGTATTGCTAGCAACTAACAAATAACAACTAAAAATACTATGATTTGATATTCGTGCAAGAGGTCTATTCTAATCATAGATTAGAACTAGTGAGCACCGATCGTCCCACCGTTAAGCACGCAGTCGATCCATCAACTTACTAAACACCCGCAGATAAGATTTAACCTCTACTTTAGGAATGCCGATTGTTGTATCGAAATTTCTAATATTGATGCCATTACAAGCCTCATTCAGAATGTTGTTGAGTAGAATCACCTGCTCTCGATCGACAATACAGTTGTTACTTAATGATGTCAGCAATTGCGTCGCTTCTAGATAGGAGAAGCCCACTCTTGTCTGAAATTCTGGCTCGTGATTGAGATCGTTTTTTACTGTGGTAAAAAGATTGTGAATTACGACTAGCTCTAGATCGCTGAATTCAAGATTGGCTTGGCTATCGTCTACGATCGTAATTTCCATAGATTTAATATTTAGATTTCCTTGCTGCTGCTATAAGTAACTTTAGCTTCTTCTAAAAGATCGTAAAGTAAAGATTCAATTTTGACGATCGTTTGTCCGCGTTGCATTTCATCACCGATCGATTGTGTCAGAGTTTTAGCTAGGCGACGGCTGAGATTGCCGCTAGCTGGATCTTCTAAAACCTTTGTGAGGGCAATGTAAATAGATCCAGATATTTCCTTGACAACTCGATCGATCGCCTGAGCTGGCAATTCACCGATCCCTGGCAGCAGTCTAAGGTTGCGATAAGCAGGTGATTCTGATAGAGCTTTTTGAAATAAATGTCTAAAAATTGCTTCCAGATCTGGTTGAATCTTTGGGATTACTCGATAAACAATTAGCTCTAGGATCAGTTCAAACAATACCTCTATTTCATTCGTGTTATTTAGATCGATATGTGGTTGTTGAAGATAACCTCTAATAATCTGAGCTATTTGTCCTCGCTTGACTGCTGCTTGGGTTTGACTCAGTACTTGAATAACCACCCCATCAGTTAATTCGTTAACAATCTGGCCGACAAACAATCGATTTAATTCCGACTTAACAATATCAAAGTTGATTAATTTGGCTCGATCGCAACGAATCAGGACTGGAATCACCCGCAGGAATTGAGCGAAAGGCAACAATAAAAAGAGATCGTACCAGCGACGAACGATCGCCTGTGGCCAACTAACGTTACGATTGCGCTGACAGATATAGTAAACTCTGCCGAGTAGATCGATCGCAAAGATTCCAATAAAGATGATATCGATCTGCCAAAATAGATCGATGTAATTGCCAGAGAGATCTAATCGTCGATAATAGTTAGTAACGATTAATGGTTTGATTTTTTGGTCGTAAAAATCAATCTCTTTATCCCAGCCAGCTTTGGTCAGATAAGCTTGACTCCAGAAGGTTTGAAACGAACCTTTTGCCGATTGATTTTGCACTCTGTCGCGAACTTGATTCTTGATTTTCTCTAAATTGCCAGTCTTCTCAGCTACTTGAAAGGGATTGTTTTGAATTAGGCTTACACTCAAAGTATCTAATTCTTGGAGCCAGCTCCGAGTTTGAGCAGAGGCTAGTCCCGTTTGGTTGACGGTAAGTTTGAGCTGTTCGACGGCATTGAGATATCGCTGGGTTTCGCGATGGGGTTCGATCCCTTTAAACCTGTCGTAGTGCTCGACTACAATGGGTAAGTTCCGAAAGTAGAAATCACGCCAGGGAATATAAGTAAAATCGAACATCGCTACTAAAAATCCGATCGAGGCGATAATTGCCATCAATCGATCGAACCACAAGTTTTTGCGGGTAGCTGGCGAAAACACTAAAAGATTTTAGAAAGTGTGAGCATCATGACCCTCATTTTAGAGTACTTTGGCTATAGTTATCAAAAAAATCACGGGTTTCACTTCACATAGCGATTATGCAAGATTTTAACTGGAACAAGCTCCAAAATGGCTCAGATATTCGGGGTGTTGCGATCGAGGGCGTTCCTAATGAAAATGTTAATCTCACCCCTGAAATCGCTAAAGTTCTCGGACAATCTTTTGCTAGCTGGCTATCACAAAAAGTAAATAAATCCACTGATAAATTAACAATTGGAGTGGGGCGTGATAGCAGGCTGTCCGGCCCGACAATTATGGCTGCTGTCATGGATGGGATTACTTCAGTTGGTAGTCATGTCAATGACTTCGATCTGGCTTCGACTCCGGCAATGTTCATGAGTACGATTACTGCTGAGTTTGAGTGTGATGGCGCAATTATGCTCACAGCTAGTCATCTACCATTCAATCGCAATGGTCTGAAATTTTTCACTGCTCAAGGTGGTTTAGAAAAGCAGGACATTTCAGCTATTCTGGCATTATCAGCTACAAACGAGTTTGTAAATGCCGGATCGAAAGGTAATACTGTCAAGCGTGATTTTATGTCAGTATATGCCAACCAATTTGTCAATCAAATCAGGACTGCTGTCAATCATCCGACTAGTTTTGAACAACCGTTAATCGGTCTAAAAATAATTGTTGATGCGGGTAATGGTGCGGGTGGATTTTATGTCGATCGGGTATTGCAGCCATTGGGTGCAGACACTACTGGGAGCCAGTTTCTAGATCCAGATGGTACGTTTCCCAACCACGTTCCCAATCCAGAAGATCCCACGGCAATGGCGGCAATTTGCCAAGCTGTAACTGCACATCAGGCTGACTTTGGGATTATTTTTGATACAGACGTAGATCGATCGGCAGCAGTAGACAGTACGGGCAAAGAACTCAATCGCAATCGATTAATTGGACTAATTAGTGCGATCGTCCTCCACGAACATCCGAACTCTACCATCGTCACTGATTCAATCACTTCTGATGGATTGACTCACTTTATCCAGCAAGATTTGGGTGGTACTCACCATCGGTTCAAGCGTGGCTATAAAAATGTGATTAATGAGTCAATTCGACTCGATCGATCGGGGCAATCATCGTGGGTAGCGATCGAGACTTCTGGACATGCCGCAATGAAAGAAAATCACTTTCTCGATGATGGTGCATACTTAGTCAGTAA
Source organism: Chamaesiphon sp. 341R_metabat_111 (assembly GCA_025351825.1). Classification (GTDB taxonomy): domain Bacteria; phylum Cyanobacteriota; class Cyanobacteriia; order Cyanobacteriales; family Chamaesiphonaceae; genus Chamaesiphon. Next base: position 52,653 of record JANXVE010000020.1, read on the forward strand.
ACTCCTAATCGAACTTGCTAAATCTAGGTTGGCAGGTAAAAGATTGACAGATCTAATTGCT
>JANXVE010000033.1 GCA_025351825.1 Chamaesiphon sp. 341R_metabat_111
CAATGCCGATCGATCTTCTCAAGGTACAGCAACTTTCACGAAAGTCGATCGATCTAATCCTCGCAGTACTAAGTCATCAGGGATCGATCGTTGGGTAGATTAGATCTTAATCCAGCTAATAAATTACTCGACTTCTGGTACCGGAACTGACTTACTATTATAGAGACTCATTGCTTTTTCCATCCCTTGCTTGAGACTCATTTCGATCGAATCATTGACTAGATAAATTACTTCATTGACAATCGGTGTTTCTACTGCCGAAAATTTACCTAATACGTGAGAGATAGTATCTTTGTCTCCAGCACTTTTACCAATCCCAATTCTCACCCTGGGAAAATTCTGGGTGCCCAGATGAGAGATGATTGATTTCATTCCATTGTGTCCACCAGCCGAACCCGACAACCGCAATCTAATTTTCCCCAGCGGTAAATCCAGATCGTCATAAACTACTAATACTGACTCTGGCGATAGCTTAAACCAATCCAGCATCGATCGCACCGATTGACCAGAAAGATTCATAAAAGTCTGCGGTTTGAGTAATCTAATCTTAGCATTATTACTGCCAAATCCTTCACCCGCAATACCTTGAAACTGCTTGCGATCGCTAAACCCAATCTGCCAGCGTTTAGCGAGGCTATCTAACACATCAAACCCAACATTGTGCCTAGTTTGGGCATATTTAACACCAGGGTTTCCCAGCCCAACAATTAACTGGGGAATTACCAATTCGTCACTCATAAATAGTGGATAGTGAATAGTGGATAGTGAGCACTCTAAATAAGTAGTAGATCTGTAGGTTGGGTTGAAGAATGAAACCCAACACTATGATTTAGGCAGAGAGATAAGATCTAAGCCTGAACAATTTTACCCGATCGAACGTGTAAAATCTGGGATGAGTCTAGCCACTTTGCATCAAAAGCACCTAGATGAGTGGTTGTAATTAGTGTTTGAAAGCGATCTTCGATCGTACTTAATAGTTGATTTTGACGAGTCAAATCGAGTTCTGCCAAAACATCATCAAGCAGTAATAATGGTGGCTCACCGACGATTTGTTCGATTAGTTCTAGTTCGGCTAATTTAAGTGCTAAGACGAGCGTCCGTTGCTGTCCTTGAGAACCATAAGATCTTGCAGGTGTATCGTTAATAGTTAGTTCAATCTCATCCCGATGGGGACCAACTAGAGTATTTCCCAAACTTTCCTCAGCTACCCGCCGGAGATACAACCTGTCGGCAAATGCTTGATAGATTGATTCGGGAGTATTCTCGATCGCCATAATATTCGGCGTATAAGTAATTGTCAATTGTTCGGTATTCTTACTAATTTTAGTATGCCAGATTTGGGCGATCGGTGCCAGCCTGTCGATGATTCTGACTCTCCGGCGGATTACTTTAGTGCCTGTAATAATTAATTGATGATTCCATGATGCTAATTCGGCTGGATCGAGCGTGCGCTGTTCTGCTTGCTTGAGTAAACTATTTCGTTGTTTTAATACACGCTGATATTCATGCAAAATATGGGCGTAAACTGGCTCAATTTGAAACAACAATGAGTCAATCCACTGCCGCCGCATTTCAGGAGTGCCCCTGACCAAATCTAGATCCAGTGCTGAAAACTCTACAGCATTTAATATCCCTAGAAAATCTAGTTGTCGCTTGAGATTTTCAGTGTTTACTATAGCTGTTCGTCTACCTTTATCTCTAATAATTAGCCCTAGATCGATCGATCCATGTTTCCGAGTCAATTGGGCGGTAATCTTGCTCTCATTCTCGCCTGCTAGTACTAAATCCCGATCGCGTGAAACTCGATGGCTCTTGAGTGTAGATAGCAATTCTACCGCTTCTAATAAATTAGATTTACCTTGAGCATTATCGCCAAGCAAAATTGTCTTAGGCGCAGAAAAAATAATTTCCTGTTCCTGATAATTCCGAAAGTGACGTAGATGGAGACGATTCAAGAACACGTAATTAGACTTCTCAATTTTATTTTACTTTTGCACCAACTGAGGAAACTGCTTAGACAGAGCCGTAAATAAAGGCGAGGGCTTACTCTCTTGCAATCTGTCTCCCTGTTGCCAGTTAAACCGATTCCATAAAAATGGGGCTTCTTTTTCTGCGGCTAACCATAATAGTTTCTTGGCTCTAGTAATTGCGACATATAACAACCGTAAATCTTCTCCCTGCTTGAGATAGTTGGCTAGATCCCAAGCATCTTTGGGCGTGGGTAGAGATTCCTGATGTAAATGAGCACGAATCTTCGCACGGGCAACTTCTGCTAATGTGAAGTCCCCTAAAAATTTAGCACCTTTAGGAGTCCACAATTGTCCTGGTGTTTTGTCACTTAAAAACGGAATAAATACATAATCCCAGTCTAAACCCTTAGCCTTATGCATCGTAATAATCGTTACTTGTCCTGCGGCTGTATAACGAGATTCGGAACCATCATCGATATTTTCAAAACCTTCGATCGATACTATTTCTTGCAATACTTCGATTGTGGCATAAATCGAGCCGCGTCCATAAGTCTGGATCGCAATTCGATTCGCTAATTTATCAGCAGTTGCTAGTTCTGCTGATTGGTATCCTAGCCTATCGCCTAAATAACTAATTAGCTGATAATGCGGTAATGTCGATCGCATCTGGAGCAATTCACAACAAATTACTCGCGCCCTGGCGACGGTAGCAGTCTGTGGATCTTCGAGAATATTTGGATAGAGAAACCGTTCGGGAAAGATGGCGAGTGCATCGAGATCCTGTGCCTCGATCGATTTGCGCTCTAATAAAACCTTTAGGGCTGCTTTGAGGTGTTCGCTAGAATGTGGTCTAATAATAAACTGAAATAAAGTCAGAATTTCGCCAGGGATTTGTGAGTTTCGATCGCCTTCACCTGCTTGGAAAAGTTTGAGTTCGGGATGTTTGCGATGCCAATCTGAGAGCCTGTCGAAGATAAACTTTGCCTGTCGATTTTCACGGACTAAAATCGCAACATTTGCAGTGGGATTTGCGGCAAATAGGCTGGTAAGTCGTCGTTCGATCGATAATACAGATTCATAGACATCTTTAGGCTGGTGCAGTTCTACTCCCCCATCTTGAGGCATCGGATTTGGTTGAGCATCCCCCACCGATACCGGACGAATTGTCTGCAACCAAAACACCGATTCAGTCTTTAATCGATCGTTTGCATTATCCAACTCATCATCCCCCCATGCCCCCGTGCCCTCATGCTCCCGTGCCCCCGTGCCCTCATGCTCCCGTGCCCCCATGCCCCCATGCTCCCGTGCCCCCATGCCCTCATGCTCCCGTGCCCCCGTGCCCTCATGCTCCCGTGCCCCCATGCCCCGTCCCCCTGGCGGTTTCAACCAACCATTCCCCCAGTCGAGGACAAAATTAGCAGCATTCATAATCATCTGCGTACTCCGTCCGGCTTGTTCCATTTTTTCCAGCCGCGATGATAAATTTACATCGGTAAGTTCGCTACATTCCTGACAAAAATCACGAAAATAGCGCGGATCGGCAGGGGTAAATGTTGAATTAATCGCTTGATTGGGATCGCCAACGCGGATTAGATTTGGTTGAAGTTCGGGGGCATCAGGAATTCCAGCCAATTGGCGGAGTAATCTTTCTTGTAGCGGACTCGAATCTTGGGCTTCATCCTCAAATACGGCATGAACTTGTTGCTGCCACAATTTCCTAGCAGTGGGGTCTGTCATCACCCGCAATGCCCCCGCAATCATCTCATCGTAGTCTAGATAATTTCGATCGATCAGAATCTGCTGGTAAGCCTCATAGAGTCCAGCACTTATCCCCAGAATATCGTATCGATCGGGATATAGTCTCGCCATCTGCCACAAATCATCGGGAGATAACCCCGAACTTTTGGCTTCACGAACGGCATTAAATGCCAAGCTGGGCAGGATTTCTGTCCGAATCACTGACTGGCGGCGCAGTCGTTCTGTTTCTTCCCCGTCGAAGCCCGCTCCTTCCAATAAGCAGCGATAACTTTCGGGGTTCTGACTCAGCCACTTTTGGACGGTATCTTCGATCGATTTGTGGTTGGTAGATGGCATTACCAATGTCCGATCTGTCAAGTCTAGCTTGGATAATTCGGGGTGTCTGGTAGCAATACTCAACGCCAGACTATGAATAGTATTCACACTGTAACCGATCGGTGGCAATCCCAATTCCTGAAGGCAGGTCTTGATTTTATCCTTAATATTCGCCGCTGCCGATCGAGTCAGAGTGACAATAATCAACTGACGACGTTGATGTAGTCGCTCTCTGGCGATCGTAATTGCGGCGGCTACTGCCATACTGTGGGACTTTCCGGCTCCTGGCACTGCGGATACTGCCAGTTGCCCCGATTGCCAATCAGCCAAACTCCGCTGCCCCACACGCAATCCTTGCCACCATCTGGCGATGATTTCGGCTTGATGGCTGGTGATGTTGTCTGGAGGCATTGGAGGTGTGGGGGGTGTGGGGGACTTGGGGACTTGGGGACTTGGGGAAAATAATAATGGGGTGCGAGTTGCCTCACACCCCATTATCTATTAGTCGATCGATTTGTTTGAGAATCGATCCAATCTTAATTTATCATTCCTAAAGCCCAAAGCCTAACTTCGGTCAGTGAGCGGAGCCGAACTGAAAACCTAAAACCTATCTTTATTGGCTCCGGTGCCAGATAGTATTTTAGAATTACCAACTGATTGCTCGCCTTTACCTGATGACTGGTAGTAGTAGCTGTTGTACCGAGCTTGTTTGTCGAGATTGACACCGTTGAGGACCATGCCCAAGACTTTCAGTTTGGACTGACCGATAATTTCGCCAGCGTATTGAACTGATTCTTTGTCGGCGATATTTGGACGCAAGACAAATAGTAAGCCAGCTACTTGGGAGCCGATCATCGCTGCATCTGCTGCGACAGTTAGGGGTGGTGCATCAAGGATAACTAAATCGTAGCTGTTTGACCAGCGTTCGATCGAGTCGCTCATTTGCACGGAGTCA
>JANXVE010000155.1 GCA_025351825.1 Chamaesiphon sp. 341R_metabat_111
GCTCATAATCCAGCAATTGTGATGGTAAATGGTGCCACATCGGTCTTGATTGAGGATGAATTAGGCTGTTATCTTCAGACACCTAGTGGTTTGAAAGTTGGAGTGTATACTGATTTTCCTGCCTACGATTTGCTAACTGAATGTACACTGTGCTTGACGACTGTGGGCGCGAATACTGCCGAATTAGGCGCGTTGGGTGTGCCGATGATTGTGATTTTGCCGATGCAGCAATTGGATGCAATGCGTGCTTGGGATGGCGGATTGGGCGTATTGGTGAATTTACCGCTGATTGGTTCACCTATCGCTAAAATAGTCAATACGATCGCCTTTCGCACGCTCAAAAATCGCAAACTAGCATGGCCAAATATCTGGGCAAATCAACGCGAGATCGTCCCTGAATTAATCGGTTATTTAGATGCCAAAACTGTTGCAGATTTTACGATCGATTATCTCGAACATCCTGAGAAATTAGCAAAGATGAAAGCAGAACTCAGGGAAGTTCGCGGTGAAGCAGGAGCAGCAACCAAAGTAGCCGAGATCGTCGCAAATCTATTATCGCCTGACACTACCGCGATCGAGCTGTAGTAGTTACCTAATATAATAAGTGGTAGGTTGGGTCGCGCGTAGCACTTGCGTAGCATCTCCGTCAGGGGATAACCAAACAAATACACCAATACCCTACAAATCTATCAATTCTCAATTCTCAACTATTTGACCCATGACCATAGCTGCGGAAGTAATTTGTGTCGGTACCGAACTATTGCTCGGTGATATTCTCAATAGTAACTCTCAATATCTGGCTCAAGAACTAGCCGCTTTGGGCATACCCCATTTTTATCAGACAGTGGTGGGAGATAATGTCGATCGAGTCCATCATGCGATCGAGATTGCGGCTGCCAGGTCTAGTATATTAATCTTTACAGGTGGTTTGGGGCCAACACCTGACGATTTGACTACAGAATCGATCGCTAGTTATTTCAATACGCCCCTGGTAGAATTTCCAGACGTGATTGATGATATTCAAGCTAAATTTACTCAAGCTGGACGGGAAATGACTCCCAGCAACCGCAAGCAGGCACTCCAGCCAGCCGGAGCAGCGTTATTGCCTAATGTAACTGGAACGGCTCCAGGGATGATCTGGCAGCCACGGGAGGGACTGACGATCTTCACATTTCCAGGTGTGCCCAGAGAAATGCACCGGATGTGGCGGGATACAGCCGTTCCATTTTTAAAAACCCAGGGTTATGGGCAAAGTTCAATCTACAGTCGCAGTCTCCGCTTTTTTGGCATTGCCGAGTCAGCTTTAGCCGAGCAGGTGAGTCACTTATTTGATTCCACCAATCCGACTGTGGCACCTTATGCAGGCAAAGGGGAAGTGAGATTGCGGATTTCAGCTAGAGCTGAGAGTGAGAAAGCTGCTAATGTGCTGATGGAACCGATCGAGCGTGAAATCAAACAGATTGCCGGAACGACTTACTATGGTACTGATGGGGATAGTTTGGCTAGTGTCGTCGGGCAATTATTAAAAGCCAAGGGTCAAACTCTAGCCGTGGCGGAATCCTGTACTGGCGGTGGATTGGGCAGTCTCTTAACAGAGATTCCAGGAAGTTCGGAGTACTTTCTGGGCGGGATTATTTCCTATGCTAACGAAGTCAAAATCAATTTATTGGGCGTGAATGCTGCGGATCTAGCGGCTGAAGGTGCCGTAAGTGAGACGGTGGCGCGACAAATGGCGGCAGGTGTCAAGGCAAAAGTGGGGACTGATTGGGGCGTAAGCATTACAGGTATTGCTGGGCCTGGGGGTGGCAGTGCAGATAAACCCGTTGGCTTGGTGTATATTGGAGTCGCCGATCCTGGTGGTGGTGTCGTCGGTATCAAATACCTGTTGGGCGAAACACGAGAACGAGAACTGATTCGCCACATGTCGGCTCTACGAGTATTAAATTTATTAAGGCTGCGGTTAAATGCTTAAAACAGTGGTGGAACTCTATCGATTTTCCATAGTCCTAGTCAATATAGGGCGCGATCGACTTACAATGGGTCGATCGAAACACTCAAATCCCCGAATTACACCAATGCATAAACCATTTCATAGCCTCATCGTCGCGAGTTTTCTCTTAGGTACACTGGTCCTGGGCGGTTGTGATAGTCCGAACAAGCAACAAGCTGCTAATCCACCAGCTCCTTCTGCCCCAACCAATCCAGCCCCAACTACCCCTGACACCACCAGCACCCAGTTCCCTGGTTTGCCTAGACTCAATGGTAAAGCAACAGTAGTGATGACTGTTAATGGCAAAAAGATTTCGATCGAATTAGATGGCAACAACGCCCCAATTAGCGCAGGTAATTTCGTCGATCTCGTCCAGAAAAAATTCTATGATGGTCTAACCTTCCATCGCGTTGTCAAAAACTTTGTCGTTCAAGGTGGCGATCCTAAAGGTAACGGAACTGGTGGATATATTCCTAGTGGCTCCAGCTCAGAGCGTCGCATCCCCCTCGAAATCAAACCTACTGGCGCGACTTCACCCACCTACAGCCAGCCAATCAATGGTACCGCACAGCTCGAACACAAACGTGGTGCGATCGCAATGGCGCGTTCCCAATCACCTGATAGCGCATCTTCTCAGTTCTACTTTACCCTCGAAGATGTCCCTTATCTCAATGGTAACTATGCTGTCTTTGGTAAAATTACTCAAGGCGTAGAAGTACTGGATACGATCAAACAAGGTGACAAAATTACCTCGGCACAAGTAACTCAGGGTATTGAGAACTTGAAAAAGTAGGTAAACTGATAGCTTGAACCAGTAGAAAAATCCTAGTAGTTAGCATAGATTTAGGGTACCCATGAAGGGCACCCCTACAGATAACTTGTAGGGGTGCCCTTCATGGGTACCCTTAGGTTCTGGGGTAGCACTCACCATTTACATTCGATCGAATTCTAGTGTCTACAGATGCGAATTGTAATTACTGGAATTGGATTTAGATCGGCATTTGGCGATCTGCCAACAACTTGGGAAAATATCTTAGTTGGTAGATCGGCACTTCAACTACTTCAACCCTTCATCGACTTACCGCCACTCCCGCTAGCATTAGTCGATTCTCAACCACAACACGTTCTCAAATTGACTCGGACAGTTGTAGCTAAAGCTATCCTAGACGCAGGTTTAAGCCTACCCTTACCCGATTGTGGAGTTAGTATCGGTTCTAGTCGCAGTTGTCAATCAGACTGGGAGAAATTCACCTCAAATCCTGCCATCCCACCTGACTTAACCACTTGGCTAGACACATTGCCCCATAGTCCCGCGATCGAGACAGCTCGATATATTGGCTCTAGAACCGCCCTATTAGCTCCAATGGCAGCCTGTGCCACCGGAATCTGGTCACTCGCTCAAGCTGTGGGTTTGCTTCATTCTGGAGTCTGTGAGCGGGCGATCGCGGGAGCCGTCGAAGCACCGATTACACCGTTGACAATTACGGGTTTTAGCCAAATGGGTGCCCTGGCGACAACTGGCTGCTATCCATTCGATCGATCCCGTGAGGGCTTAGTATTAGGCGAAGCTGGGGCGGTATTTATCCTCGAAACAGCAGAATTGGCATTAGCGCGAGGTGCCAAGATTTATGGAGAAGTATTGGGATTTGGCTTGACGAATGATGCTCATCAGATGTGTGCGATGGATATCGCTGGAACAGCAGGTTTCAGCGCGATCGAACAGTGTCTCCAGCGCAGTCAACTGAGCCATACCGATATTGATTATATTCATGCTCATGGGACAAGTACGCTGCTAAACGATCGATATGAAAGCCAATTAATTCAGCAGGTATTTCCCGCTGGTGTGGCGATTAGTTCGACCAAAGGTGCTACAGGACATACATTAGGCGCGTCTGGCGCAGTTGGAATTGCTTTATGTTTACAAGCAATTTCTACCCAAACTTTACCGCCCTGCGTTGGTTTAACCGATCCTGAATTTGACCTAGATTTAGTCAGGAAGGCTCGTGCGACTAGTGTGAAGAACTTACTCTGTTTCAGCTTTGGCTTCGGTGGTCAAAATGCCGCAATCGCAATCAAAAAATGGCAACCTAAATCGAATAGTTAAGTGGGAAAGATTTAGCCTCTTTGGGTTTAATATAGACAATTTGTTGGGGATACAATTTCAACTCATCAAACCTGTCGCGAGTCACATGGGCTGATAAGACTTGCCCGTCGGCAAGAGTTAATTCAGCTTGAATCTCCGATCCTAAGTGGACGATTCGCGTTATTGTCGCCACCGTCATGGTAATGTCTGGCTCGGTTTCGATCGAGATATCCTGGGGACGCAAAAATACCTGAGGATGATTGGCTTCATAGCCATTATTGTGGAAAATATCGGCACTGCTCGGCAACACATTTACAGGGCCGATAAAGCTCATCACAAACGCTGTCGCGGGTCGGTCATAAATCTCCGCTGCGGTGCCGATTTGCTCGATTTGACCCTTGTTCATCACTACGATTTTATCGGCTACTTCCATCGCCTCCTCCTGGTCATGGGTCACAAATACCGTCGTCACATGCACCTCATCATGCAGCCGCCGCAACCATGCCCGTAAGTCCTTTCGCACCTTGGCATCCAACGCTCCAAACGGCTCATCCAACAGCAATACCTTTGGTTCTACTGCCAAAGATCTTGCCAAAGCCACCCGCTGTCTTTGTCCTCCTGATAATTGAGAGGGGTATCTGTCTCCCAAACCAGCCAACTGCACCAAATCCAGCAGCTCATCAGCTCTAGCCTTAATTTTTTCAGGACTAGCCTTGCGAATCTTCAAACCAAAACCAATATTTTCCCGAATTGTCAAATGCTTAAACAGGGCATAATGTTGAAATACAAATCCAATATTTCGATCCTGCACACTTTGATTCGTCGCATCAGTTCCTGTCAACCAAATCTCTCCACGATCGGGTGTTTCCAGCCCAGCAATTAACCGCAATAGCGTTGATTTACCCGATCCAGATGGCCCCAACAGCGCGACTAATGCCCCCGATTCAATCTCTAGATTAACAGCATCGACAGCCTGAAAACTACCAAACTGTTTCGATACATTTTTTACTGAAATTCCCATTTTTAAAAACCAGATAAATAAAATTTTAATTAATTAAACAAATTCACACTTCGACTACGCTCAGTGCAAGCCATTCACCATCCACCAAACTACTACTCCAGATCGAGCGGAAAACCGTGATATCTTAAATATAGTATTCGATCGAACCACCGTGGAACTCTCATCTAGACTGGAATATGCTTTAGTCGCCCTACTCGAAATTGCCGACAGGCAAGCCCAAGGTAAACCGCTGAAAGTGAATGAGATTGCGGCTAGTCAGTCCCTCCCAGAACGCTATCTCGACCAGATTTTCACCTCCCTCAAACGTCAAGGTATTCTCTCCAGTCAGCGCGGCATGAAAGGCGGCTATTCCCTCGCCAAAGAACTCTGGCAGATTACCTTATTAGATGTCGTAATTGCGATCGAAGGTGGTGGCGATCGTAAAAAAGTCGATCCAACTGCTCCCAATACGCTAGAGAAAACTGTAATCGTTCAAACATTTGCAGGTATCAAAGAATCAGTTGACGAGATTTTAATTAGCTACACCCTTCAAGATTTAGCTAAAACATTAGAAACCCAGCGGCAGAGCAGTCCAATGTATTATATCTAGGCTTTAGGCTTTAGGCTTTAGGCTTTAGAGGGTAGGTTGGGCTGAAGAATGAAGCCCAACCTACTCTACGCACATCACCGATCTTTTATTCGCGTTTTACTCTCCAAAATCTCCTTCAAAACTAACGTCACAGCAGCCAACAACGCGAGTAAAACCGCTGCTGAAAAAGCAGCTTCGGTATTGTAATCCTTATAAGCTTCCTCCACAAATAACGGTAGACTCTGGGTGGTATTTGCCACATTTCCAGATACCACAGATACCGCTCCAAACTCGCCCATTGCCCGTGCATTTGTCAGCAATACTCCATACAGCAAACCCCAGCGAATATTCGGCAAAGTCACCCGCCAAAATATCTGCCAATCACTCGCACCCAATGTTCTAGCCGCTTCCTCCTGATCCACTCCAGCCTCCTCTAGGACTGGAATCACCTCCCGCACCACAAACGGCATACTCACAAAAGCTGTGGCCAAAATCATCCCAGGCAGCGCGAATACAATATCAATACCCTGTGATTTGAACCAACTACCAAACCAACCTTGACTGCCGTACAGCAACATAATCATTAGTCCTGCTACCACCGGAGAAATCGATAAGGGTAGATCGATAATACTCAATAATAAAGCCCGTCCAGGAAATTGATTTCGCGCGATCGACCAAGCTGCACACAGACCAAATACAGTATTAATCGGCACAACAATTAATGCCAGCAATAATGTGATCTTGACTGCATTGAGAAAACTTGGTTCGCTAAAATTAGCTAAAAATGGTTCGATTCCTTTGTGGAATGCTTGATAAAAAACATTAATTGCTGGAATATAAATAATCAGGCTAATGTATGCGATCGACAACCCGATTAAGACAGTCGGAATCCAGGTAAGCTGTTTTTTGGCTCGACCTTGATGTACTAGCGTATCAACAGAATTACTAGTTTTCATGTCGTTGCCCCCAAGCCTGTACGAGGTTAATGCCGATTAGTAATACTAACGAAATTGTCAGCAAAACTACTCCAATAATCGTCGCTCCTTCATAGTCATATGCCTCCAACCGTTGAAAGACTAAAACAGGTGCGATCAAGTCCTTGAACGGTGTATTGGATGAAATAATCACCGTCGAACCGTATTCTCCCACCGCCCGCGAAAAACCCAACGCCATCCCTGTCAAAATTGATGGTAATAATGGCGGTAGGACGACTTGGCGGAAAGTCTGCCACTCAGATGCACCCAGACACCAAGCCGCTTCCTCCATATCCCGCTCCATTTCGATCAATACAGGTTGCACTGTCCGGACGATAAATGGCAACGAGATGAATAACATCGCCATGCCTACCCCCAGCCGCGTGAAGGCGATTTTGACCCCCAATGGTGCGAATAAACTGCCGATCCAGCCATTATCACTGTAGACTGTCGCCAGAGTCAGCCCAGCAACTGAAGTGGGCAATGCAAATGGCAGATCGATCGAAGCGTCAATAATTCGCTTGCCAGGAAAATCATACCGCACTAATACCCAGGCGATTGCTGTCCCAAAGACACCATTAATCAGTGCCGTAATTAGAGAAGTTGTGAAAGTAACATCATAAGTCGCCAGAGCGATCGGACTAGCAGCTACTTCCCAAAATTTAGTCCAGCCGCCACTGCCAGCTTTGGCAAACATTGCCAGCAGGGGCAAAAATAGCATCACGCTCAGGTAGAACCAGGTAATTCGCCATGTCCATGATAAATTCCGAATCCGGTCAAACCATTTGCGCCACACTCGTTTTTTGCTGACAACGCGGACATCGATCGTATTGCTCATAACGTTGAAAATTGCCGTACCATAAGAAAAAATTACGATGAGTGAGTGCGATCGAAAATTTCTATCTTTAAGCTTCGCAGATAAACCAGAGCTTTGTCGATCTAAATATCTCGATCGTTTTACCTAGTTATTTTTTACCTGATTGAATCTTGTCGTAGATTGCTCCATCGGCAAATAATTTCTTCTGAAAACTACCCCAGCCACCATACTCCGTCACAGTTCCCAGGGTTTTAAGCTTGGGAAAACGCAGATCTGTTGTGGCTGTGCCCATCGGTCGATAGCCCAACTTGACAAACTCGGCTTGAGCTTCGGGTGCAAATAGGTATCGAGCAAAGGCTTCGACAACTTCGCGATTGCCATGCTTATCGACATTTTTATCGACAATTGCAACTGGCGTATCGATCGAAATATTCACCACTGGCACCACATAATCAAGTGATTGCCCGCGTTCTTTCGCAAACAGAATCTCATTCTCATAGTTTAATAAGGCATCACCCTGTCCCTGTTTGACAAAGGCATCAGTAGCTTCTCGCGCGTCTTTGGGCTGAACGACAACATTCTTAAAAGCTGCGGTCAAAAACTCAGTAGCTTTGGCTTCATTTCCGCCAGATTTAATTGAATCATTCCACAGAGCTAAAACGTTCCACCGCGCCCCACCGGATGTTTTTGGATTAGCTGTCACCCATTTGACATCAGGACGAGCCAGATCGGTAAAAGAGTTAATTTTCTTGGGGTTGCCTGGACGAGTAATAATCGCCGCCACAGACTGCGCGACAATGCCTTGGTTTGGTAGTTTCTTCTGCCAATCTGCGGCTACCAGTGAGGCTTGGGCTAATTTATCAACATCACCACCTAGAGCTAAATGCACCACATCCGCTGGCAAACCATCGATCACAGCGCGAGTTTGGGAACCGGAACCACCATAAGTCTGTTTGAAGATAACTTTTTGGTTCTGTTCCTGCTGCCATTTTGCGACAAACTTCTTAATAATTTTGTCGTGAGCAGCTTTGGGCACAGCATAGCCAACGAGGGTAATTTCGACATCTTTTTTCGGTGCTGTTCCCGACTGACTACTTTTTGAATCACTACCATTGCCGCAAGCAACTAGGGACATCAAACCCGCACCAATAAACAGCCCAATGAGTGTTCTCACCTGTTGCTCTACGATCACTATCTTACCTCTCAAAAAGAATCTACTGTATCTAACGCGGAATAGTGTTTAATTCTGACTCTCATCATAGCAACATGTCTAACCCAGGTCAAATAACCCTACGTTTTGTCACTCTTCCAGTAGATTTCTTCCAACCCGACTTGAAAATCTTCAGTCATCCACACCAGTCCGGCTTGAGCTACTTTGCCATCGATAATTGTGACTAATGAAAAATTACGCAGCGTGCGCTCGATCGTGGAAAGCACACGCGGACATCGTGCAGCATTGAGATAAACTGTGTCAGGATGCAGGATAATTGGCGTTCGCAAGCGTTCTTTGGTATGCCGGAGCTTATGATGCATATGCCCGAATGTTACTAGCGGAATCGATTTGCCCTGCGCCTGAAGAATCGAGATTGCCCGTTCTAGATCGGGATCGCCATAATCACCACCGACAGATTCACCCCAATCCTTACCACAGATCGATTCAGGTTCCTCGCCCAGTCCAGTAGGGCCATTGTGCCCGATGATAATGATTTGGTCACAGGCTGCACTCTCACCCATCTCGACAATCCGCTGAGTGGAAGCCTCAAACCCATCGATCCCAAACCTAGACTGATAAAAATCACTGTATTTCCACTGTGAACCACCCCAGCTAAAGGGGCGACTGCCAATAATCGACAGATTGAGTTGCGGAAAATCTAATTTACCATAACCAATACAGCTAGTTCCCAGCAAGTTAGTTTGCTGCTGCACCCGATCTTCTACCAGCGGGTCGTAAGGACTCTTCTTGCGTCCCCAATCACTGGCAGTATACCAAGCATCATGATTGCCGAAAATTGCCGCTTTTGGCAGATCTAGACTGGCAATTTTTCCCACCAATTCGACCGCTTCATTGCCAAAATCACCAACGAATAAGACTAAATCTACGTCTAGATGTTTGAGCGCGATCTCGTCGGCAGTTTCCCATTGGTCGTGGACATCACCAACGATCGCAATTCTAATCGGTTTGGTTGGATTTTCTAGCATTGTTCAAGGCAACCACTCAATTTGCGCCCTCATCATTATACTGGAGAATCCATCCAACATCAGGGGTCTAAATCCCCCTCCTAAAGACCTAGCTATTCTCCTACGGAGAGGCTCGCGGGAACAACTATCAACTATTTAAGGGGTTTTATAGACAAAGAACCGATCGAATATCCCGATCGATTCCACCTGTACCTGCAAATTGACGATCGGCACCACGATGTTCGATCGATAGATACTGAATAACCCCCAATTTTGCCTACTCGTCGTCGCTGCTAAAATTGGTCGGAGCTGTGGCTTGTAAGCCTCAATTGCCGCTCGGCACGGCCCTTGAATGAGCACGCCCAATCCGTTTGGAGCACGATCGCATTCATCTTTGGCTAGATCGCCAATTCGATCGACAGCGAAGCTCTCATAGGCAGCTCGGCTAGGATTGGTCAATGCCATCACCCCGCCCAGTCCACACCCCGCCACAATACTCATTAAGCCGATTTGCCACTTCATCACATTACCCACTCACACACCAAAAGTATTCTACTGTGGCACTAGACTAATTTACGGAGATCGTGTTATATTCATTCATACTGAGAAGTTATGGCGAGCGTCGCCTAGTGGTTATGGCAGAGGTTTGTGGTGCCTCCACTCGCGGGTTCGAATCCCGTCGTTCGCCCTTTTTAGTCAACTGAAAGAGATCTTGAGTCAATGACTTGGGATCTTTTTCGTTTGTAAACCCGATCTCCTAAAAAGTACCAAAGCCTCGTAAAATAGTTGAGACAACTGATTTTGACCGTTGGCTAGGCCGATCGAGGTCGATATCTTTCCCCTCACTCGATCTCACTAATGACTAGCACCCAAGATTTGACGTTTACGACTACTGCTTTTGATTTGGCAGGGTACCTTGCCGATCGACAGCCCCGTGTAGAAGCGGCTTTAGATGCGGCGATCCGTCCCGCCTATCCCGATACGATCTATGCAGCGATGAGGTACTCATTACTCGCTGGTGGCAAGCGATTGCGACCAATTTTGTGTTTGGCTAGCTGCGAAGCCATCGGCGGTAATCCAGATCTGGCAATACCAGTAGCCTGTGCTGTCGAGATGATCCACACCATGTCATTGATTCATGACGATCTCCCAGCAATGGATAATGATGATTATCGACGGGGTAAACTGACAAATCACAAAGTCTACGGCGAAGATATCGCAATCTTGGCTGGGGATGGTTTACTTGCCTATGCCTTTGAGTATATCGCCGTTCACACCCAGAGCGTAAGTGCCGATCGAGTCCTCAAAGCCATCGCCCACCTCGCCAGAGCCGTGGGTGCAGACGGTTTAGTCGGCGGACAAGTAGTAGATCTAGAATCAGAAGGTAAAGATATCACCGTCGAAACCCTTACCTACATCCACAACCACAAAACTGGTGCGCTGTTTGAGTCTTCAGTTGTCTGTGGGGCAATCATGGCTGGAGCCACCGAGCCAGAGATCGAAAAATTGACCAGATTCGCCCACAACATTGGGCTAGCCTTCCAAATTATCGATGACATCCTCGATATCACCGCCACCCAAGCAGAATTGGGCAAAACAGCCGGAAAAGATCTCGAAGCCCAGAAAGCTACTTATCCCAAACTGTGGGGATTAGAAGAATCCAAACGGCAAGCTGATAAACTAGTAGCTGAAGCCAAAACTATTTTGGCTGAATTTGGCGATCGAGCACGACCACTCCAAGCATTGGCTGACTATATTACCGATCGTAAAAATTAGTGCCCACCCTTGGTAATATCGATTTATACTCGGCCTTATTTCAACACCAGCCTGCATCCAAATGCTAACTGTTAGTCATTTCCTCACACTAGGTCATTTACGTGGTTAATAAGGTAGCCCCTCTGATTAATAATATCAGTCAAATTCTTGAAAACCGGATTCTACTAGTAGCAATTGCTGCTTGTCTGATCGCCCAGGTACTCAAACTGATTATCGATCTCATCCAAAATGGTAAAGTCAGTGCCAAAGTATTGACAACTACAGGTGGAATGCCCAGTGCTCACTCAGCTCTGGTTACAGCTCTAGCTGCTGGCGTAGGGGATAATTTGGGCTGGAAAAGTGCTGAGTTTGCGATCGCTACCATTTTTGCGATCGTAGTGATGTACGATGCTGCTGGAGTCCGCCAAGCCGCAGGCAAACAAGCCCGAATTCTCAATCAAATGATCGATGAATTATTTTCTGACGATCACAAGTTCAACGAAGAAAAGCTTAAAGAATTGTTAGGACATACCCCCGTACAAGTAATTGCCGGATCGATCTTAGGTATCGCAATTAGCTGGATATTTGCTGGGATTCCATAGTTTGCACCAGTGTTCTGACATTGACAATTAGCAATGTGTCTGACTGAAATCGCGCGAGAGCTAGCCTAAGATTGATGTAAAATAAAGTTTGACAATCTAGCTAGTTATACGGTACAAATATAATAGCGAATTTCCCAGCCCAATAGATTTCCAGTGCTAACACGGATATTTAGCCGGACTTCAATCTCAATTAAGTATTCAAACAATTAAATCTTTATCTATGACCCAGCAAGTGCTTCACCCGATGGTGAAAATGCAACGCCAAGTCGAATCTTTGGTTGCGTCCAAGATTCTCGCTCCCACCGATCGAATTTGGAAAATCGCCTTTCTCTATGGTGATAAATGGCAACATTGGAAAAATGAACTGCTAGAATTTGGCTTCACCCTCCAAGATCCAGTCAGCGAACTCCTCGAAGTCGAAGCTTGGGATGAAGATTAAGCCACTTTCAGGATTGCTACTAGACACAGGTTCGATCGGTGTGCTATGTTAGTAAAAAGCGTGCTGGCGTAGCTCAGTTGGTAGAGCAGCTGATTTGTAATCAGCCGGTCAGGGGTTCGAATCCGTTCGCCAGCTTTAATGGAACATAAAAAGAGTGATGGGGCGTAACTAATCTAGTTATGTCCCATCGGTCTTTTAGGGCTGGATCGATATATCTAAAGAATTTTTTCTAACCCATACACTAAGGATTTTAGGCCCAAAATCTTGCGGATGGCGAGGAGGACTCCAGGCATGTAGCAGGAGCGATTGGTGGTGTCATGGCGGAGAAGGTAGATTTCACCTGGAGCACCGAAGATAATTTCTTGGTGGGCGATGTAGCCAGGAAGCCGGATACTGTGGATGCGGATGTTTTCATCGGCGATGCAGCCCCGCGCACCAGCAATTTTTTCGGTTTCGGTAACACTGGGCGGATTGAAGGTTTTGCCGAGTTCGCCGAGTAGTTGAGCGGTTTGGATTGCGGTACCGCTGGGAGCATCAGCTTTCTGATTATGGTGGAGTTCGATGATTTCGACATGCTCAAAGAATTTGGCAGCTTGAATTGCTGCTTGCTGCATCAGGATCACCCCGATCGAGAAATTGGGGATAATCAGACAGCCAGTACTCGCTTTGTCGGCAAATTCAGCGAGTTCCTGAATCTGGGTAGTACTCAATCCAGTGGTACCAACTACGGGGCGCACACCGTAAGCGATCGCCGATCGAACGTTTTCGTAGATACTATCAGGATGGGTAAAATCGACCATTACAGCGGGTGCTTTTTCCTGAGATGCCATCGCCAAGATCGCCTGCATGTCATTCATGACGGGGATTTCCAATGGGCCACAGCCAGCAATCTCACCGATATCTTCACCCTGAAACTTAGGATTGCGATCGATCGCGCCCATCAGCACCATATCTGGGGCATTAGCAATGGCTTTAATTACTTCTAGCCCCATTTTCCCTGTCGCTCCATTGACGACGACAGGTATTGGCGATTGAGTGCTCATGGCTAGTTCTTCCTTGATTGACAACTTTACATTGCTCATTATGACACCAAAGACTTCCGGCTCCGATCCTCGATCCACATTGATTCAGACCTCAAAATTTTCTTATTGACATTTTTTATCACAAGGGCCTAAAATTGGAATTAGATTTATTAGATGAGTATTTATTTCATTATCTAGGGATTCAACCAGAATTTGGAGACAAGAAAACCTGGGCTGTGTTCATTGACTGACTCGATCGAGACAGGTTTACTCGTTCTAAAATTTTCAATTCCAAACGCAACTAATTATCAGCAGGAAAATCGAATGTCATTGGCAGAACTCAGTGTCTTACCCCTCGGAACCACAGCTTCAATCTTAGGATTAAGTACTGAAACTGCCTTAGAGCAGAGATTACAAGCATTAGGATTTCGGGTCGGCAAGCAAATTTCGGTGATTCGTAAAGCCTGGTTGGGTGGGCCACTACATATTAGAATTGGCACCACTGAAGTAATTATGCGTCGTTGTGATGCCAGAACGATTCAGGTAAGTCCCGATTAGGCTTTGATTGTTAGGGATTAGAGATCGGAATTTTGGCTTGATTCAGATCGGGATGATTGAGCCTGAGATATTTGTTTAGTGACTAAATCTAGAAAATGACCAATTCAATTAACTGCAATAAGTGCAGTCCAGATGGTAGTCCGCTATTGGATGTTTTGAGCACAGCAGGATTGAAACAAATTGCGGTGCTGGGAATGCCTAACACTGGCAAATCTACATTCTTTAATCGTTTGACGGGGGCTAATGCAAGTATCGGGAATTGGCCAGGAATTACCGTCGATTTGTTAGTAGCCAAGATTAAATTGGGGCTGCAAGAGACTCAGGTGGTAGACTTACCAGGGATTTACGATCTGCGGGGCTTCTCGGAGGATGAGGAGGTAGTGCGGCGATTTCTGGAAACTAATCCAGTCCACTTAGTTATTATTATTCTCAATGCGACGCAGATCGATCGCCAGATTAGTCTCGCACTGCAAATTAAGCATCTGGGTTTACCAGCGTTATTACTGTTAAACATGACAGATGAAGCTCCAAAATTTGGAGTACAGATTGACCCTGAACAAATTTCGCGGCACTTGGGGATGTCGGTGCTGCCGATCAGTGCCAAATATGGACAGGGCTATAGTCAAGCACGTAACTTAATTGCGCTGGAATTGAGTCATCAAGCAGAGCCAGTACTGGCAGGCAAAGTCGAACATAACTCAGTCACGGATGCTGAGTTTGCAGCGGAAATGGGTGCGCTCCTCCAGGATAGTTTTCAGGTATCGGATGCATTCAAAGATACTTTGACGACAAAACTCGATCGAGTGCTGCTTCATCCAGTTTTGGGGCTGCCAATTTTCTTTGGTTTGATGTATCTGATGTTTCAGGTGGTTTATACCGTCGGTAAGCCGCTCCAAGATGGATTGAACGCGCTAGTGGAATGGTTCAAGCATATTGCGATCGAGCCGCTACTCAGCTCACTCCCAAAGTTTCCCCACGATTTGCTGATTGATGGCATCTATGGCGGCATGGCAACGGTGGCGGCATTTTTGCCCGTGATTTGGATCTTTTTCATCTGTATGGCGATCGTTGAGGATAGTGGCTATCTATCGAGATCGGCTTACTTGATGGATGCTTTTATGGAACGATTGGGCTTGGATGGTCGATCGTTTGTGATGTCCTTGATGGGTTTTGGCTGCAATGTTCCGGCAATTATGGGGTTGCGGGTGATGCGCTCTCCGGCTTTGCGGCTGCTGTCAATGCTGGTGATTCCATTTTCGCTCTGCTCGGCACGGCTGAACGTGTTTATCTTTATGACGACGGCGTTATTTAGTGCTAGTGTCGCACCACTGGTATTGTTTAGCCTGTATTTACTCAGCTTTGCAGCGGCGATTCTGACTGCATTTATTTTTAAAGGCAGGTATCCCAATCAGGAACCGCTAATTCTCGAACTACCGCCCTACCGATTCCCGACTGTCAAGCAAATGTTGCTGCGAGCTTGGAGTGAGACTAGACATTTTCTGCGATTTGCCTGGAAATTTATTATTTTTGGAGTGGTAGCGATCTGGCTGTGCAATAACCTGCCAACTAACGTTGAACCTGCTAGTGCCGGAACCCTCTCTGGAGCGATCGGTCGCGCTTTACAGCCGATCCTAGAGCCAATTGGCATCAATCCCAAACTCTCAGTTGCCTTGATTTTTGGGTTTATCGCCAAAGAGATTGTCTTGGGTGGGTTGGCAGTAATTTATGCCACCGAGCAGGATGCGGGATTAGCAGGTGCGATCGCGCGGGAGATCGACTGGGTACAGGCATACAGCTTTATGTTGTTTACATTATTATACGTGCCCTGTTTATCGACAGTAGCCGTAATCAAAGCCGAATCAAAGAGTCTAAAATTCGCGTTGATTGGCGTGTTTTGGTCGTTAGGGCTAGCTTGGATTGCCAGCTTTATTTTCTACCAAGGAGCGAGAGGATTGGGTTTCTAGATAATGACTACATTCAATTTAGGAACTGTTGTCAAGATGATCGAAATCAAAATTAATTTGGGTATAATCATACTGAGAGACTCATCGCATGATTGAAACGTTAAGCGATCGAGTAAAACCACTCGATCTTCATCTACTCTTACATCTCCGGCAATGACAAAACCCATTTTACTTTCAACCCCACACATGGGTGATTACGAACAGCGATTCGTAGCTGAAGCCTTTGAAACCAACTGGATCGCCCCAATTGGTCCCCATGTTGATGCCTTCGAGCGCGAATTTTGCCAAATAGTTGGCTCCAGTAATGCGGCTGCTGTTACTTCGGGTACGGCTGCGCTGCATTTGGCTCTCAAACTAGTTGGTGTGGGTGTTGGAGATGAAGTATTTTGTTCTAGTCTAACTTTTTTGGCGAGTGCCAATCCGATCGCTTATCTGGGTGCCAAACCTGTTTTTATCGACAGCGACAGAATATCCTGGAACATGGATCCTCAGTTATTGGTAGCTGCACTAGAGCAAAAAGCAAAGCTGGGCCAACTGCCAAAAGCAGTAATTCTCGTCCACTTATATGGTCAAAGTGCTGATATCGATCCGATTCTCAAGGCTTGCAATCGTTACGGCGTGCCGATGATCGAAGATGCAGCGGAAGCTTTGGGTGCGACTTATAAAGGTCGTTCGCCTGGGACATTTGGCAAGATCGGCATCTACTCATTCAATGGCAACAAAATTATCACGACTTCTGGCGGTGGGATGTTGGTGTCGGAAGACCCGAAGATGACCGAAAAAGCCAGGTTCTGGGCAACTCAATCTCGCGATCCAGCTCCCCACTATCAGCACTCAGAAATCGGCTACAACTACCGCCTGAGCAACGTCTTGGCCGGAATTGGCCGAGGACAACTAATGGTACTCAAAGATCGAGTCGCCGCCAGACGACGCAATTGTGAGATTTACGAGCAAGCTTTAGGCGATGTACCTGGGATCGAATTTATGCCAGAAGCGGCTTGGGGTCTTTCGACTCGCTGGCTGACTTGTCTGACGATCGATCCTGTCGCTTTTGGGGCAGATCGGGAACAGGTAAGATTGGCACTGGCTGACGCGCAGATTGAAGCGCGTCCAGTCTGGAAACCTTTACATCTGCAACCTGTATTCAAGGATTGTGAATGCTTCGGTGGGGAGATTTCTGAAGATCTATTCGATCGAGGATTGTGTTTACCGTCTGGATCTAACTTAACCGACGAAGAACTCGATCGGGTCATTCAAGCTATCCTCAAGGTCAGAAGTTCCGCAACTGTCAAGGTTGCTGTTTCGGTTAGTTCGTAGTAGTAGATATTAGTAATAAGCGTAGATCTGAGGGTACCCATGAAGGGCACCCCTACAGATAACTTGTAGGGGTGCCCTTCATGGGTACCCTGCTTCGATTTAGTACGATCGATAATCGAATGCTCTGGACTCTAGGACTAAGATCGACGGTAACTACTACCGTAATAGCACCCCACAGGAGATCGATCGAGTGACGGATAATTGAACTAATCACTAGCGCAGTCATCCCCCTAAGATCGTGCCAAACCCACAAGAATCTTCCACACCTGCAACCACCACAGATAAACAAGAACCCGAATCTAAGTCGGATGCTTGGACAGATCGGCTGATTGAGGGATGGCATACGACAACAGGTAAAATGATGCAAGTTTTACCTGTAGATAAAGCCGCCGAAACAGTCGGCAAATGGTTTAGTGTGGATGACGCGCAGGTAGCGGAGATTTTGACTAGTGTCCGCGCTCAATTACCCACTACTGAAGCATTGCTAATCGGTAAACCCCAAGCAGGTAAAAGTTCGATCGTGCGGGGATTGACTGGAGTATCGGCAGAAATCGTGGGACAGGGATTTCGACCGCATACCCAATCGACGATTCGCTACAATTATCCTTCCAATGAACTGCCACTATTAGTATTTACAGATACGGTGGGATTGGGTGATATCGATCGAGATACCAATAGCCTGATTCAAGAGCTAGTCAGCGATCTCGAAGCTGAGACTAGTCGCCCCCGAATTATTATTCTCACTGTCAAAATCAATGATTTTGCGATCGATACCCTCCGCCAAATCGCTAAAGAATTGCGCCAGAAATATCCCCAAATTCCCTGTCTACTAGCAGTCACTTGTCTACATGAAGTGTATCCAGTTACTCAACTCGATCATCCCGCACAGCCAACTAGTATTGAGTCAGTAGATCGAGCCTTCACAGCTATCCAGCAGGCATTTGCAGGGCTATTCGATCGATCTGTGTCGATTGACTTTACCTTGGCTGATGACGGCTACACGCCCGAATTTTATGGCTTGGAGACGATGCGTGACACCCTCGCCGAGCTGCTGCCCGAAGCCGAAGCCAGAGCGATGTCTCAACTGCTTCAAACAGGTGCTTCAGCAGTTACTGGTGATGGTGACAAAATTGGAGATATTTATCGCGATGTTGCCCGTCGTTATATCTTACCGTTCTCGATCGCCGCTGGGACAGTCGCCGCAATTCCCTTGCCCTTCGCCGATCTGCCCGTCCTAACTGCGATCCAAGTTTCGATGGTGGGACTACTGGGTAAATTATACGGTCAAACATTGACTCGATCGCAAGCTGGGGGAGTAGTAAGTGCGATCGCAGGTGGTTTTGTCGCTCAACTAGTCGCGCGGCAACTAATCAAGTTTATTCCTGGTTTTGGCAGCGTGATTTCTGCATCTTGGGCAGCAGCTTATACTGTCGCACTGGGCGAAGGTGCTTGCGTGTATTTTGGCGATTTGATGGGTGGGAAGAAACCCGATCCGCAACAGATTCAATCGGTAATGGCAACGGCTTTTACCAGTGCAAAAGAGCAGTTCGTCAAGACAGTATAAAATATTAGTAATCAGTGTAGATCTAGGGCGGGCAAGAGTCCACGCCCTTACACAATTAACCTGTAGGGGCGTGGCCTCGTGCCCGCCCTGATGTTATCGCAGTAATAGTATCCATGCATTCCGATCCACGATTACCCTACGGGAACGCTTCTGCTGAAGCAGAGGCTCCGCCAACGCGAACAATCATTGGCTTCGACCATTTCCGATCGATCCACGATAGTAAGTTAAAATAAGACCTGACTCGTTTACAATCCAATCGCCTCAACCATGCAATTCATCGATCTCGCAGAAGTAGAACTAGAATCAGGCAGTGGTGGCGATGGGATTGTCACCTTTCGGCGTGAAAAATATGTGCCCGCCGGAGGTCCCTCTGGTGGCAACGGTGGTAAAGGTGGCTCGATTTTCTTCACTGCTGTGGAAAATCTCCAAACTCTATTAGATTTTCGGTACAACCGTCGCTTCAAAGCTGCCAATGGCGGCAAGGGTGGCTCAAAAAACTGCACTGGAGCGACAGGTGATGACCTAAATGTCGATGTCCCATGCGGTACGATGATTTTTGATACGGCAACTGACGAATTATTAGTCGATCTAGTCGAGCCAGGACAGACTTTCCGCGTTGTCGCTGGTGGTAAAGGTGGCTTGGGCAACGCTCACTTTCTCAGCAACAGCAATCGCGCCCCTGAATACGCCCTACCAGGACAGCCGCCCCAACAAAAGCGGATTCGGTTGGAGCTAAAACTACTTGCGGAAGTCGGAATTATCGGGCTACCAAATGCAGGTAAATCAACTTTGATCTCAGCCCTTTCTTCCGCCCGCCCCAAAGTTGCTGATTATCCATTTACAACTTTAGTACCCAATCTAGGCGTAGTCAGAAAGCCTTCTGGCGATGGGACTCTATTCGCAGATATTCCTGGGCTGATTGAGGGTGCTTCTCAGGGTGCGGGTTTGGGACATGATTTCCTCCGCCACATTGAGCGCACGCGAGTATTATTGCATTTAGTCGAAGCAACTAGTGACGATCCGATCGCAGCGTACAAAACGATTCAGCAAGAGCTAACTGCTTATAGTGATACTCTAGTTACTCGTCCCCAGATTCTCGCTCTGAGCAAGATTGATGCTGTCGATGAAGAAGAAGTTGCCGAAATTGCTAAAGCCTTGGCTGCTGTAGCAAAACAGCCCGTGTTTCTGATTTCTTCGGCAACTCGCACTGGATTGGATCCACTGCTACAAAAAGTTTGGCAACAGCTAGACATCCTCGCCGCTCAAAGGCTGGCTGAAAAATTAGCTCTCGAACAAATAGCTTCTCCAGTCAAAGCAATTCAAGAATTGCCAGTGCTGCAATAAAAAACAAAGTAGGGGCAGTCCATGAACTGCCCCTACTTTAGGTTTGACTGATAATTTTAGAACGGACAGGGAGGGATTCGAACCCTCGATGAGGTCACCCCCATAACACATTAGCAGTGTGCCGCTTTCGGCCACTCAGCCACCTATCCAAGCTGTAGTTATTAGTCAACCTCTTTAAAAATAACACATAACCTAGATTCTAGCAACAGACTTATTACCGATCGTGACTATTACGCCTATTGCTCTCACCCAAGTATCAGCACATCCCGACGATCGATTTGCGATCGGTTTTGCACCATTATTGCTCGATGAAGTCTACAAACTCGCCGACGCTCCAGGCAATGGGGCGGTAGTAATCATGAGCGGCACAGTGCGCGATCGTACCGATGGACAAGCAGTAGACTATCTAGAGTACCAAGCCTACGAACCGATGGCGATGCGGGTATTTGCCGCGATTGGCTGGCAAATCCGCGATCGATGGTCAGATACAAATCGGATCGTCATCTATCACCGCGTCGGTAAACTCAAAATCGGTGAAATCAGCGTCCTAGTTGCCGTTGGTTGTCCCCACCGGAGTGAGGCTTTTGCGGCTTGTCAGTACGCGATCGATACCCTCAAGCACCAAGCACCAATTTGGAAAAAGGAGTGGTTTCACGGGGCAGATGGACAGCGATCTAGTACTTGGGTAAGTATTGGCGCGTGTGGGTAGTTGGGAGCGGGGAGTGTGGGGGGATGGGGAAGTGTGGGAAAGATACAAAGAGATGATAGGGATAAGAAGACGCAAGCGTCTTAACTCTTTCCTCCCACACTCCCCACACCCCCCACACCCCGCTCCCAACTATCCCCGATCGAGCAACCGTACTGCCTCCCCAAAGGGAAATAAAGCCAGATCCAAGCCACCAGGGGTGACTACCCAGAGCGTTGGTAATGACGGCTCTGTGGCCGGAAACTCGCCATAACCGTCGGTTAGATAGATGCAGACGGGTTGAACTTGTTCGTCACAGGTTTCGGCAACTTTGTCGAAAAATGCCGCAAAGGAACTACCGCCGCCGCCACGCGGGATCGGTAACGTAGAATTACCAGTCAGCACATGAGGGCCATAGACATCACTATCGACGTAGTATAGATCGCAGACTAAATGAGGATAGGCACTTAAAATACTCCTCACTTCTGCTAGAAATGATCCGAGTGCTGTGGCTTTAATTGAGCCACTGGTGTCGATCGCAATATAAACTCGTACCGACTCACCTTGAAGTGCTTCAAGATAAAGTCCCCGCCCGACAAACCGTCGATCGAAACCTTGAAAGTCCGTGGGATTTTGAACCAAATACTGCCAGAGATAAGATTGCCAGTCTAGCTGCGGATTGACGAGTGACTCCCAATCTCGATCGAGACCGACTGAGCCGCCACCTGATTTGCTAGAACTGGCAACTGCTGTCGCTTTCTGAAACGCCTGTTGCCAATGCGCCATCAATTCCTGAGTGTGGTCATGGTCGAGTCGTTCGCGCAACCGCTCCTTGGCAGAATCACACGTTCCCTCCGTCGTACATCTGATTAGATCGCCAACTGCCGCTGTGAGCAGATCTGGATCGAGCTGCTGGAAAAGATCTGCTGCGTTTGGTGGCAATAACTCATATACTTCCTCCACGCTGAGATGTTCCAACTTGAGATCGCGCAATCCACCCTCCGGCAATTCAAATCCCGTTTGAGTGAGGATCATCCCATTTACCACGATATCCGCAGCAATATTCCACTGTTGCGGATCCCTTGTTCTCAAGCGGACAGGGTGCAATAGTGCTGCATGTAAAATTTCGTGCAGTAATAATCCATCTTGTTGCTCACTGGGCAATGAGTTCAGAAAATTAGGATTAAAAAATACATCTCGTCCATCGGTAGCAGCGGCGGTGATATTTTCACTGGGAATAAACCGCACAAACATTGCCAGAGTCCCGAAAAATGGCGACTTCATCCGCAACCGCAATAAGGAGGCACTGATTAATTTGGTAGCTTCGATGGTTAAAGGACAATCTTTCATTCCTTCATTAATCCCACTGAGCTGTCAAAAATCAACAAATAGTTATATGGTACCTGGCAAATAGAGCAGACAGAGTAAGATATCTATCCCAATCCTGGCAACAGGAATTCGACCATTGGCGCAGGAAGCATCTCACCGCGAGAGTCGATAATCTGGACGATCAGTAAGTAAGCAATCGCCAATCCGATCGAAATTATGCCTGTAGCTACTGCGACAATCTTGGAACGATCCATAGAAAATAAACGAGATTGGTGAGATGATAACTGCTGTCACGATAACACAAAAATTCTCTGCTATCGAAGTCTCTGAAGCAGCCGCTCCCAGACAAAATCGTTAACAGAGAATATCTAAAATTGACAGAAAATTGACTTTAGGATTCAATCTTGACAAATAAACTACGTGGATGATATTTCGCTACAAATTCATTAATTGCATCCCGTTCGGCGACAGTGGCAATCCCAATACAACCTGCCGTACCATCAAAGCCATTAGCTTGATTGAAACTGCGATCGAGATGAAT